>QMSB01000028.1 GCA_003650815.1 Thermoprotei archaeon
TCCATGTTTGCTGGAGCTCCTCCTACGTGGACAGGTATTATTGCTTTAGTTCTATCAGTTATCGCCTCTTCTATCAGCGACGGATCTATGTTGTAGGTATCTTCCTCTATGTCTACGAAAACGGGCTTCGCGTTGACGTAAAGTATTGCCTGTGCTGTAGCCATAAACGTGTAGGGCGTTGTTACGACTTCGTCACCGTAACCTATATCGAGGGCGCGAAGAGCTATCTCGATAGCCGCAGTTCCATTAGCACAAGTGACTCCGTATTTCGCTCCCTGGTACTCAGCAAACTTTCTAGCGAACTCTTCGTTCTTCTTGCCTCCAATACCCCAGTACCCGCTGTGAAGTACTTCAAGAAGCTGTTTCTCTTCACGAGAATCCCATATAGGCCACTTAGGCCAAGGCTTAGTCCGCAGAGGCTTACCTCCCTTAATAGCCAAATTCATGTCTATCGCATAAAGAGTAGGCTAAATAATATTAAAGAATTTAGTTTTCAGAAATCTCGGCTTTAAGAGCTCTTGAGTGAGACTTATATTCTCTGTGTAGATATTTTTAGTGAGGATAATGGGATATACTTATGCTACCGTTAAAGTGTGTAATCCTAGAGAACTGTCTAGGAGTTTTAAAGTCAGATTGCTAGTTGATACTGGCTCTACTTATACTTGGATTAAGCGTAGCAAACTCGAAAAAATAGGAGTTTACCCCAGTGACAGGAGAAGATTTAAGACTATAAATAATAAGGTAATTGAAAGAGATATTGGAGAAGCTGTAGTTGAGTGCCTGGGTAAGAGAGCTACTACAGTCGTAGTCTTCGCAGAGGAATCTGATCACGAGGTTTTGGGACTACATGCTCTCGAAGGTCTTGGACTTGAAGTAGATCCTGTGAGCAGACAGCTAAGAGAAATTGAAGTTATCTTAGCCATCTAGGTCTTCGCTTAGTATTTTATTTAAATTAGTCGTATTAATGGTGTGTCTGCTAGAAAAGTTGTTGTTATAGGTCTTGATGGAGCAATACCCTACTTCCTTAGGAAATATGTTAGAGAAGGACTGCTCCCCAACTTTGAGAAAATTCTATGGGAGGGAGTTTTCGCTGAAGCAATTCCTTCTCCTCCAACAGATACTCCTACTAACTGGACTACAATAGCTACTGGAGCAGATACTGCTTCACACGGTGTAACCAGCTTCTATCTCCATTTACCTGGAGAAACTCTTCCTTATGGACAAAAACTTCGATTTAGAAGCCAGTTAGCCGAGTACTGTAGGGCAGAGTACTTGTGGAAAATAGCTGATGAGAACAGATTACCGTCTATTATAGTAAATTATCCTTCAGGATGGGGTATGGAGCTGAAGCACGGTGTGGTAATTAGTGGCGAGTGGTATATGCCGGGGGCTCCTCCAAAGATTCTAGCAGACTCATGTGTCTACAGTACTAGTCCTTCTCTTAGAGAAAATCTTTTAGTGTTTGTAGGTGAGGAAAAACTAGATCTAAGCGAGCTCCCCGCCCTTAAGTATAGACTGAGTATTAAAGCCTCGCGGATCGCTGGAAGCAAGTGGCTTTACCGAGATTTCACTGAAGAAGAGATAACAGTCTCCGCAGAGTTCTATGTTATCAGTACTGGTGGTGAGAGGTACGACGCAGTGTTGTTTACTCAAGAAAACTCTACTCAAGTAGTTAAGGTAGGTGAGTGGAGTAGATGGCTTACCTGCGTCTTCAGGACTTCAGCTGGAAGTATTAAAGGAATGTTTAAGGCTAAATTAGAGGAGTTATCAAGTGACGGAAAATTCGTTAAAATAAGGCTCACTGAGATATTTGCTGCTGAGAAGTGGGCTTACCCTGAGACTCTCTGCAAAGAACTCGTTGAAGAAGGTATTCTACCAGACGCTAGTCTAGAAAAAGTGGTTGATGAAGATAAAGCCTACCTAAACTACCCCATTCTTTTAAGCTATGCTAAAAACGCGAGAGCTCTTCTGAGGCTCTTGACCTACATTAATAGTAAGCTTAAGTGGAGGCTCTGTTTTCTCCACTACCATATATTTGATTCTCTCAACCACCATTACTTAGGATACCTTTATAAAGACCTACCAGCCTACACTGAGGAAAAATACGAGGAGGCTTTAAGAGTAATGGAGTTAGGGTGGAAAATAGCAGATAGATTTGTTGGAGAAATACTAGATAAGTTCTGTGATAAAGACACGTTAGTAGTCGTTGTATCAGATCACGGGTGTCTGCCTTCATGGAAAATGGTTTCAGTCAGAAAAATACTCGTTGAGGCAGGTCTCCTCGAATACAAGTGGGACGACAGCTTGAAGAAGTATAGAGTAGTACTAGAGAAAACTCTAGCATATCCGTACTACGAGCCTTCGTATATATGGGTTAATTTAAAGGGAAGGGAGGCGGGTGGAGTAGTTGAACCAAGTAGATACGAGGAGGTCAGAGACGAGGTCTTGAGCGCCTTAAGGAGTACTAAAGATCCTGAGACAAACATCTGTCCCTTCGAGTTAGCTGTGAGAAAAGAAGAAGACCCCTATATAGGTGGAAAACCTCAAGCAGAAACCGTGGGAGACATACTATACTACCTTAAGCCCTCTTATCAGTTCTGGGACGGAGATGTCTCAACACTGGACAGCGAAGCAGTGAGCAAGGAGGAAATGGAGGGGCCTGTCGTATGGAGAGCTCGGAAAATTTTCGGCACACACGCCTACTACACGCCCGGAGCCAGACTAGGAGACTTCACAGTAAACGGAATATTCCTAATGAAAGGACCCGGTGTAGCTAAAGGACTAGAGCTTAAAGAACCTATTAGACTAACAGATATTGCTCCAACAGTAGCTCACTTAATTGGCTTAAGAAAACCTAAGAAATGTGATGGAAGAATACTCTACGAGGCACTAAGATAAGCTTTAACTAGTCTCAGTGAAAGAACTAGTGTGCTTAAAGTATACTTCGCGGCACCAATGCTAGGAGACCGCTCCAACCTAGAAGACAACAGAAAGATAGCCTCAGCGCTCAAAGCCATGGGCTGCGAAATACTCACTGAGTGGGTTCTCGAAGAAGTATTAGACATTGAGAGAGGAGCTACGCCTAAAGAAATATTTGAAAGAGATATAGAGATACTCGATAAGTGCGACGTTCTCTTAGCAGACGTGTCTTATCCCAGCTTAGGCGTAGGCTTTGAGATAGCATACGCTCTCCTTAAAGGCAAGAAAGTTGTAGCCTATTGTAGAGAAGATAGATTAAATAGGACTTCAGCTCTCATAAGAGGAGTAACTTGGAGCAACTTTACTTTAGTAACGTATCGTAGTGTAGAGGAGCTAGTAGCCAAGATAAGTAAAGTGATTTCCGCTAGGTGATTATACGGATCTGGTAGCATGTGTCGATTATTCAGGTAATAAGAGGAAGATATTTGGGCTTATTGTCGTTCCGGAAAATTACTTAAAAATCTAACAGCATTCATGCCTCTTTTCCCCCATTACTCTGAAATAAAAAGTAGGTTAAGCAAAAAGAAAGTACTGGAGAGATTTTTGAGAAGACTCGATAGGATAAGTCCTCTTATAGCTAAACTAATAGTGTCTGATAACATTAGGGATATTATTAATGAACTCAGATTAATTAAGCTAATGTGCTCAGTAATTTATGCTGATATACATGTGTTAGATAAACTGAGATCAGAGAACCTTAATGCTGTGTCTGAGAATAAGAGAACTCTTAGGAGGAAAAATCCTGGAGTACTAGTAGCCTTTAATATACTAGACTTAGCAATACACTACTATAAGAAGAAGAGACTTAAGGGATTAAAGAACTTCAAGTAATCCCCCCTCTCATCGAAGCCTATAAAGCCTCTCGAGCTGGGATCATCTCTCAGCCCTTCACGTATCCGGGCCTCATCTAGTTATATGAGAAGATAACTACTTTAAATACTTAACTACACTACTCATGGCACTGTTGTGTTGAGTTTTAGAAGACAGCTCTCTTGCCTATATGGAGGTCACCAGGACTTACTTTATGCTAAGAGAGTAGACTTCACTTGATGCTCTACGTAGTATTAGAGATTATTCTACTTGAAGCTAAATTTCATTAAGGAGGTTTATTGTAGAAAGATACTCGTTTAATATAGCTTCAGCTTTTTCAGGTGAAGGCGTAGTGGGATCAATGCCCATAGCTTCTAGTATTAGTCCCTTGTCTTTCTCTAATATGCCCTGAGCGAGAATCTCAAATTTCTCTAAATGCAGATTTAGAATAGCTAAAACAGAGCGAGTTAATCTACCTACTTTCTTGCCCTTTAGTCCGCTTCTATCCACTATGCATGGTACTTCAACAATTCTTCCATCCTTTATTCCCTCAATGTAAGATCGATTAGGTATGTTAGCTACTCTTATTTCTCTTTTAACATCATTGACTATCGACGATATAATGTCTAGATAGAAGAGATCTGAGGCCTCGACTTTTTCTTCTCCTCTAGCAACTTTCAGTACTTTCTGCCAAGCAGCTTTTCTTTTGCGGAAAAATTCTTCAGATAAAGTTCCTTTCTCATAGTCTATTACACGACTAATTTTTCTGAGAACCCTACCTATCTTAGGGTCGTTTAACCAGTCATAAAGATAGTGGAAAAATTCTGCAGTATGTCTATCTGAAACAGAAACAAGCATGCCGTATGTTTTTAGAAGCTGTCTACCTACTAGATAGGGATGATTCTCTATGACTTCCCACTTGCGGCCCTGGATTACGGCTTCTTTAAGCTCCTCTAATATGCTTTCACCTCTGTAAGTAATTTCTGTAAGCCACGTTAAGTGATTTATTCCAGCTACCGTAGACTTCAAGGCTTCGTACTCGAGGTCGAGTAGCGCGGAAGTGAATTTTGTTAAAGGATAGCCGTGGCACATTCCCACAATATTAATTTTAGAAGCCATGTAAACAGCAGTACAGACCGCTGTCACAGGATTAGTGTGGTTCAAAATCAGAGCCTTAGGTGAAACATCTTCGAGAATCCATGCGATATCTAGTATTGCTGGGATCTCTGTTATTGCTTTGAGTATTCCACTTGGACCTGTAGTGTCTCCTACAATGGGTACAGCACCGTACTTGAAAGATATCTCTATAGAGGCTTTAGTCGCTTTAAGTCCTCCAGCTCTAATAGCCACTATAACAAAATCCGCGTTCTCTAGTGCCTCAGTCTTATTCGTAGTCATAGAGACTTTAAGATCCACATTAGTCCTCTCAACATATCGCTTAACAGCCGTGTACATTGCTTTAAGTCTTTCTTCATTTACATCGTATAGAACAAACTCACTACCCCAGAGGTCTCCAACTCTATAAAAATCTCCTAGGAGCTTTAGCGTTAAGAAACTTCCAGCACCAACTACAGTAATTTTCGGTTTAGATGAATCCACTTTTATCACCTCTAAGTCCTCTGTTTTAACGTGCTTTAGCATAATAAAAGACTACCGTTTTCACAGTTATACTATACTCTACACTAAAACTTACTTGCTTTTAAGATAAATACACTAAGTGTAATTAGCATGTAGTTGCTATGTTAGAAGAGCTAGAAGACTTTTAGTTAACTTTTTCCTTTAAGCCGCTGATTTCCGCAGTAATCATACCAGCTATTATTAGTCCTGCACCTAGGACTTGAAGTAATGTAAGTGTCTCATTTAAAGCAATATATGAGAAAAGTGAAGCAAATACTGGTTCGAGCAAAAATATTAGTGAAGCTATTTCGGGTGCAACAAAACGTTGCCCGAAGGCTTGTAGCACAAAAGCGCCATTGCCACAAACTAGCGCTAAGTACACTACCAGTAAGAGTATAGCTAAAGAAACATGAGTATTTTTCGAGTAAAATATACTTGGTGCAATAAAGCTTAAAGCAGGCACCATTTCGAAGAAAGTTATAACCACAGGATCATGCTTAGAGTACTTCGATAAAAGCAGTATTTGAGCAGCCCAAGCAACAGCACCAACTAAAACTAGCGCGTCGCCGATACTTACTGCTACTTGAGGAGAAGACAACAAATAGAGACCTGCAACCGAAAATACAAGCGATAAAAGAAGATTTAGTGAATACCTGTGCTCTACTAAAGACACATAGAGGTGCACAAAGACAACATTTAGTCCCGTAATGAAAGCAGAGTTAGAAGCAGTAGTATATTTAGTGCCCCAGCCCTGAAGCCATAGCCCGAGAGCATAAGCTACTCCTACAAACAATCCTCCCTTAACGGCTTCTACACTCATTCTACCTTTAAAGTAAGAGTATACTATGTAAGGCAAGAGACTTAAAGCAGCTATAAGGCTTCTCAACCAAGTATAGGTATACGCATCTAAAGTACTCATAACAATTTTTATCGCTGGAAAAGATGAAGCCCAGAGAACCGTAGTGCCTACTAGCGCTAAAAGACCCTTTACATTACTCGACTGCACAACATACTTTAACTAAAAGTACTTATTACTTTCTGCCATGCCGTAAAGAAGTCTTTTAATTCACGCTTAGTAAAACAAGTTCTTAAAGAAAATAATGATTTTTATTCATTGAGAGACATTAAATAGGGGTCCCTTTGATAGAAGACATCTGCTCGAAATTAAGAAAAGAAGTAGTAAAAAGAGGCGCTATTAGAGACGACTTTAATGAAAAATCTCCTTACTGGAACTGGAGAATAGACAACTACGCTGGATTCGAAGTCAAGGATAGTATCCTGAGAATATGGATGGGGCCTAGCGAGGCACTATACTACTCTAATGCCGAAATCTCCGACGGCAAGTTCGACGACCTTCCCTGGAGCAAGAAGACATTTGAGGCAAAAATAAGACTCGAGGGAACGCACTACGGTAGTGCTGGCTGGGGTTTCTGGAACCACACAATGGTAATAGATACATGCATACCAATATGGTTCATCTACTTGAGAGCAAGAGGACCTTATCCTCTCCAAGGATTCTTTGTGCAAGCAAAAAACATTTTCCAGCCAATAATTCTATTTGAGAAAAATAGATTATTTAAGGCAGCATACTATTTATCGAAGATATCTGAGAAATTTATAGGAATCAAAATAATTTCACTTAATCCAGTAATGCAGGACCTTGATTTAAGTAAGTGGCACATATATAAGGTAGAGTGGAAAAACCTAGCTAAATTCTATATTGATGAAAAACTCGTAGCCACAATACCTCTCAGTGAAGAAAATGTTAAGGCAAGAGCAGACATATGGCTTGACAACGCCGTATTCATGTTAGATAAAAAGGATGCTGGAAGAGTCTACAGACATGTTACTCAAGAAAACCGTAAAAGAACATTCCTTGAAGTAGACTATGTAGCAGTATATTGATGAATCAAATAAAGCCTCACTAACCCTATTAGCGAATACATAGTAGTCAGTACATTGACTAGAGTAGCTAATATTCGTGAAACTATGAATCACTATCTCTCCTCCCTCTTCTCTTCACCTCATAGTACTCCATTAAAGCACTCCTAGGATCTCCTGCATAAATAATTTTTACACATTGAGTACCCTTAGCCTGCGGACTCTGAAAATCAACCATATAGTCTAAAACTAGAATCATTTTCTCAAAATTTAAATAAACGTCATAAAGCCTGACATCAACTACATCTCCGAGCTCACTTTCTATAATATCTCTAATAAGCTCAAAAGGCTTCAACTTATCCTCATCCCATGCCTCAAGAATATCACTTAAGGAACAGGGAATTTTAATAAAAATATCATTTAAGTATAGAAAAACTTTAGATGAACTCATAGGCTTACATAATACTAAATATAAGTTTGTATTTAAATATACTTAGCCGCTCTACCCCCACTACCTTATTCTGCTTAAACTACAGCTTTTGTATCTATGAAAGCAAAACACAGGTTACAGCATTCTCTACCATTTTATATCCTTTTAAGTACTCTTAATACCTAGAGCTCACCTACACCTCTCCTATCCCTTCCTACAGCAACTACATCTACTTCACTGTAATCGTAGTAATTAGCCCTCAGCACATAATCTTATAAATTTTATCTAAATCTATATACTCTCTTGCCTTTTCTGCAATACTTTTAATTATTTTCCTCCAAATATCAAAAGGAATTTTTGGTGAGGGCTTAATTGGATCTAGATCTGGGAGCTCTGCTAATTCTGGAAAATATGGAACAACACCCAAAATATCTATTCCAATCTTTTTCCGGTAAACTGACTTAAGCCTCCTTATTCCAAGCCTTATATACCTTTCTTCTATTCCCATACCTAAAAGCTCATCAGCTCTAAATTTATTCAATATTACACCCTTCACTCTTCTTCTCTCCTCCTTTTCTAAATAAGATAATATCCCTGGAACTGAATCCAAATTATCAGTAACAAAAACGACAGGAGCATCCGCAATTCTAGCTGTTTCCATATTAGCTACTTCAAGTAATTTGCTGAAAGGACCGAAACCAAAAAGCTTTGCTGGTCCCGAACCCTCAATACAGATAATATCGTATTCCTCCGATAAACTTTCTAAACATCTTTTTGCAGCATCTTTTATATATTCATATTCTTCTTTAAATCCTAGCATTCGTTTTAAACTCGCTTTTATAAAATCTTTCGCCGGATCATAGTTTCTCTTAATACATACGCCCTCTAGAAATATATCGAATTTACCATCACCTAAAGGTTTTGGAGTAAAAGGATTCATTCTATAATCTGGCTCTACTCCAGCAGCTACAGCCTGTAACGCTTGAGCATACCCAAACTCTCTCCCGTTCTTAACATAAGTTACAGGAGTCAAGTTTAATGTCTTAAACGGCGCCACTCTATATCCATTCTCTTTAAAAAGCCTACAAAGTAAAGCTACTATAAAGCTTTTCCCAACACCAGTACCAAAGCCTGTCGCCTGAATCATAATCTTTCTCGCTACCACAGTGACCATTAAGATTAAAATATTAAAAAGTTTTTAGAGAGTAAGTAAATTTAAGCGATACTTAGTAGATACATGAAGCCTTCTCTTAAGTCAACTTTTCTTCGATTTAGTGTTTTATTAAAGTTTTCCTCGATTTTACATAAGCGATTTACTCCTTATGTTTCTAGAGTGGTGTTATTTACGGATGATATTCTAGAGCATGGTAACTATTGAAATTTTACAGTAATTGTTATGTTTATCGATTAATACTTTAAATTTATCTTTATTTATATATAATATTCTTCTAAATATTTCAAAAGGAGGTAGGGGGACTTCTTTAAAAATCGGGGATTCGAGTTTAGCAACTACTTCTGTTCTGCTGTAGTTGTAGTAACTAATACTAAAGCTACATTTTAACACTTGTAGCCACACAGCTATGTTTTCCAATATACTCCCAGTAGACACTATGTACTCAGGATATATTCGTGTGTTTATTTCTTTGAATGCTTCACTAGGATTTTTCTCTTTAAGCATCTTTTTAACATAATTTAATCTACTTTGAAGCCAATCTAAAGGAAGTTTCCAAAAGACCATTGGATACATACTAGTATCTCCATAATATTTCAGTAAATTAAAGACTTGCTTATCAGAACTTATTTCAGTCACAAAGCTCGGCTGGGAAATTTCTACATATTTTACGTGTATTTTTCTCAAAAATTCTCCTATTTTCTTTCCTCCTATTTTCTCTTCTAAATTAATGAAAAAGGCGTGAGTTCCTCCAAAATGATGCCCCTTTATTTCTGGTTTACTGAAATCTACTTGCATTATTCTACTATGTCTCATGTCAGCGTACTCCTTTACCTTGATCTCAGTAGGCCAGAGCTCAGCAAATAAATCACCTAGTTCTCTACAAACTACAGTTGACAGTGTTTCTGCAAGACCTTCATATGTGCAGAAGCCAAAAGCATTATGACATACTTCATGTACTATAAGGTAAGGTGAACTAGGAGAATATACTCCTATACCCTCGGCGTAAGTAGGCTCTTTTTCAAATGCTCCTTCATAGTACTCGATAAATACTTTACCTGGTCTAGCATAGAAGTTGAAGTTTCCTGTCTTAAGAAATACTATCTCTACTTGCTCGACAACATATCCGTACCTTTCTTTAAGAAAACCAAGAGTTTCTTCAGCTATTTTCTTCGCAGCCTGAGCATACTCCTTAATATCTCTCGAATATTTTACAGAAATTTTAAAGCTACCTCTATAAACTGACATACGTTGATAATTAAGAGACCGTCTAGTTAAGATTTTATTGGTTTGCTACCTTTAGCTTAATGGAGAAAAACAGCTAGCAAGCTATTCTAAGGTAAAACTAAACAAAAGTGCTATTACTCTGTGAACTGGCTTGTGCGTGTTTTTAGAGTTTAGCGAGCCTAACAACAAACAAGACAACCAGACAGTCTCTGTTGCGTTTACTTTAACTTTCCATAACGTTGAGTTAATTTTGTGTAGTTTATCACTTCTGCTACTCTCTCTTTAGCACTAACAGGACCCATTTCACCTAGGTCGCTTAGTTTCCATCAGCAAGATTCTAGACCTTATCAAAGCTGGAGGGAACACTACTATATTGACGGCAGATTATCATGCATACCTTGATGATAGAAAGACCACTTCAACTGTTATGTCATAGGTCTGCTCCTTTTAAAAATTTAAATCTTTAACGATAGACAATCAATCAGTATGCTCCGATACTTTGGATTCATCCGAACGGAAAAATCTTTAGAAAAGAGTCTTTTTCAGAGAAACTTTCTCCACTTCTCATTTGAAAATTTTGAAAATGTTGATAAGAAGTTTAAGATGGCAGCAAACAAAAACGAAGTTTTGGAAATATTGGATGAGAAAAGTTCTGCGAGGATATACATAGACCCTAAAGAAAAACGGGTTTCCGTTTTTCTTGGAAGGGAAGATAGGAAGAGTTTGGGAATAGAGTGGCTGAGAGTTTACAAGATGTTGGGAAGAATAGCCGAGATAGATCCCGAAATAGCCTTTAAGCTAGAGGATAGATTAGCAGAACTGAGAGACCCATCTTGCATCTACAACATCCTAGATCAGATGGAAGAATATGCGACGAATGTTGTTGAAAGAGAGAAAGATATGTCTATTTTCGATGTTCTGGAAGGGAAAAAGAGAAAGTCCATACCTCTGGCTTCTTCCAAACTATTCGCATCCTTGTACAATTCCTTCTGTTTTATAACTGAATTATATCCGTATCTCTTCGACATCCTGAAAGAAGAGGGTTATGAGGTATGCTTTGATGAAAGGAGGATTACGATAAGAAAAGAAGATTGGGATGATGATGTTGAGATAAACGTATATAATTTGGACGGATCTTCTTTGATCCACGTCACAGATCCTTCTAGATGCGAAGAAGTTCTAAATCGCTTGCAGGAAATCGTGTTTGAGGAAAAATTGGAAAGCTCTTCCGATGAATTGGAAGGATGGTTAGATGAGCTGTTCGCTGGTTTGGAATTCATACAGTATAACGTGAAAAAAGGTAGATATACCGTTAAACTTCCTTCACTAGCGATTCCGATAAGATGGAGAGGAGATGACTTTTTAGTGGAGATAGATGAGAATAAAAGAAGGGAGTTTGCAAGAAAATTGAGTGAACAGATGAAATTCGTTTATGAAAAATCTATGGAGATAGGAGATAATGATCTCTTCAAGGAATTCTGTGATGAGGTAAAGCTTCTTTATCCAAAACTGTTTCCGCTTGCTTTAGAGATTACCAAGAAAGATTCGGAAGATGTTAAAAAGCTTTTGGATAAATACGGTAGAGTTAGCTTGAAAAAGCTCATTGCAATGGGTGGTATCGCAGCTCTTTTGGTCGGTGCAGCAACCGTGGCATATTTGTTCTCTCAAGATAAAACTCCTCCAACCATAAAAATCAAGGATAAGAAACAGGTTGATGGTAAGCTCCTGCTAACTGCAGAGATAAAGGATAAATCTGGGGTGGCAGGAGCTTATGCCTTGGTTAAGTACCCATCCGGAAAAACTTTGAATATAACTTTAACCGGCAATGATAGCATTTACACTCTTACTCATCCCATCTTACTGAACGAAGAAGGTAATTACTTGATAAAGCTTTTCGCAAAAGATACGAAAGGCAATATAGCAAATGTTTCGCTAACTCATGGCTTTTACGATGATCCTGTGATAAAGGATGTTTCTTACATTTACGAACCTCCTCTGTTGAAATTCAACGTAACCGCTGATGATTTAGGGGGAATAAGTAAGGTTATCTTACAGATATTAAACAAGAGCTACACCCTCTCTCCGATTAAAGTCGATGATGATGGGAGAGGTATCTATGGGGGTAGTATAGAGGTTAAGACTCTGTCGAAGAACATCGATTATAAAGTTCTTGTGTTCGATAAATTCAACAGAAGCTCTAGCCTTACTGGAAACATAACGTTAACTCCAAAGCAAGTTTTCATAGCATGGGCTAAATCTAAGGGATATGACGTTAAACTCAGTTCTCAGCTTTATGATAATTTCCAAGTTTTAAGGCATTTGTTCGAGAAAGGAAGGTTTGAGGCTGTGGAAGACATCCTCAAAGTTGCTCAGATAAATGGCAGTGCTATACCGAAAAACCTTGCCTACCAAATTCTTGACCAAATTGAGAGAGGTTGGGGGATAAAGAGTAAAGATAAGATTGCTGAGATGACCTTTGATCTACTCGATGATTTGAAGATATATGATTTAAAGAGGAAAACCACTGTTTACATCCTTCCCAACTATACTGCAGCTATAGTTGAGCAATATCTGCCACAACATGATAACACTTCAATCCTCAATCTGATAAAAGCTGCTGAGTTGAATCCAGATATCGTTGATTTTAATCCAGTTATAATAAAGGTGGACTTCAAGTTGGTGGACAAGAATGTCCCTATATACGAAGGTAGCTGGAAGTACTTGGATAAGATACCGAATAACATCATCATAAACCCAAGCGAAGACGAGATAGAAAAGATGTTTAAAGCTAAGAAGGATTTCAGCGTTGTTTATGTTATCAAAAGTAATAACATACCTAGAGATGTTTGGATGATATGTGAGCATCTGAGAAGGACTCCTTATGTTTTGAAACATCCTGAAATGTTTGAAGCGTTCAGCATAAAAGTTCAACAGAACGCTTGGGACATCTTCGATAACCCTAACGTTAAGATATATCATCATTACAAACCTAGCGATGAATACATATGGAAAGAGATATTGATACCACATTGGGAATATTATTGGAGTTCCTCTCCTCAAGGAGGAAATGTGAGTAAGAGGATTACAGTCTTCCCATGGTATGATTCCAACTTGATGAAGAAAATCATTAAAAACAAGAACGATAGGAAGATTGCTTTGATGTATTTGTTTGAGTTGCCTTCATTCATAGGAGATTTGGACGATTGGCATAATAAATACCATGGTATAACTGCTATGAAATATTTTGTGAATAATTTGGGAAGAGTACATGATGAGATAATGAGTGGATACCCCGATGCTACTTTTACTACAATAACAGGAAAAAAAGTTCCCTATATAAATAGGTACATTGCCTGGATAACTGACAGAGGATATCATGGTCTTGAAAACAGTATGAAACAGTTCTTGGGACCTGTGATAATTGAAGACGAAGGGTTACCGAATCTAGACGAGCTTTATATTCAGAAAAACCCAAGTTCTGTGAACACATATCTTAGTAAGAAATATCCTCCTTATAAGCTCATAAAATATGCTTTTGGATACATAAACCAAGCAGGGCATGAAATTAGACAATATGTTAGTCCAACTTGTCCGATAGGGTTTAGAAGTCTAGGCATTCCTTATTCTCTTGCTAGTTATAATGAACATTATGCAAAAACTTCATTAGGATACGCATGTGGTTATGATTCTGCATTCTTCGGATTACCCGATGATATAGTTAGCCCTATAAAAGAGGGAAAGTATGGTAAATTCTTAGTGCTTCCCGGAAATGGTATAAATCCTATATCCTCACCAATAGATGGTGTCATAAAAGATTTACAATGCGGTCATTCACATTCCATTCCAACAAATGCCAAATATGCAGAAATCTATCTTCCTCTAAGAGGTCTTAAGGTATATCTCTTCAGAGGAGGAAGCAAAGGTTAACCGAATATAGCCCAGAAATAGCTTAGTATTATATCGAATAATGATTTTTTCTTCTCAATTTCAACAGAACTTTTACCAACTTCTCAACCAGGGGGATCGCAGAGATGTACTTTTGATAGAATTAAAGTAGAGGATACTTATATCTAATACTTGCAGCATAAAATTTCGCTTTAACTTCTACTTGAGGAATTATGCGAATAAAAAGTGTGTGAAATAGGCGCTAATAGGTAGAATTCATGCTGCAAACTTATTAATATCCCTTATACAGTTAAATATCATGATAACTTCAAGTATTAGATATGAGTATCCTCTACTTAAAGTTCCGAGTTCTCTAATTATAGATGACTGGAGTGTAGTGTGTCTTAATGAGCAAGGCGAAGTAGAGTACAAGAAGATGCGGAAAATACTGCTTGGTCTCTTGGATCTAGGTGTAAGAGGAAAACTTTCGCTAGTACCCTGTATAGTGAGCCCTCGTGGAGAAATTCTCGGCTATGTAAATAAAGGAATAAAGGGACTCCCAGATAACGAATTAGCCGAGACACTGAGACTTGTTAGAGAAAAAGCAGTCGAGTACTTCGATATTACTCCCGAGATACTTACTCATAGCTTTGTAGTAGATATTGGATCTAACAGAACTTTAAGTGAAAAAGAGTGGGAGTGGTCGCAAAGCCAAGACTTAGAAACGCTCACAAAGTATATTGCTAAAGCTCTTGAAATATTAAAAGACGTAGGAGTTGTAGCTAACGGAGTAACAAGTCCCTGTGACTTCGGTAGAGAAGTAGAGGGTATTTACGCGAGAGCTGTTCTTGAAGCAGAAAAGAAAATCTATGGAATTAAGCTAACATGGTATTTCCTAAACGTAGAGCGGTGCTCTAGGCGAGTAACACCTAGACTAATGTATTTCGATAAAGAAAAGAGGGAAGCTGTAGTGAGTATACCGAGTTGTTCTAGAGATTACTTAGCTAGAAGTGAGAATCCATTAAAATCAATTGATAACTGGATAACTGAAGACGGCAGTAAAGGAAGACTAGTTGATGTTTGTAGAAACAAGTCCTATATAGTATTTCACACTCACTGGTGGAGTATACAAGATGAAGAAAGCATAAGGGCTTTGAAAGAGGCTATTACAAGAATAAACAGGTACTTTAATGTAGTTTGGATGAAGTGTAGTCAAATAGCCAGATACTTCGCTGCAACTAAGACAACAAAATATGAAGTTCTCGAAAGTAATCAAGAAACTAGAATAATACTTGAGCCATTATTTACCTGCGAAAACTTTACGTTAAGTTTTGAGGTAAACAAGCCTATTAGGAAAATCGAGATTAATGGAAGGACTTTAATTTATTCAACCGAATTGAAGCCAAATACATGGACTATAATGGATCAGAGAATCTACTTATGCTTCAATCTCTCGAAAAGAACTGTAATCAAGGTGGAGTACTAGTTCTCTTACTTTAGCTTAATGTCTATTTAAGTTACTGTAATCTATGGTAGATTACTAAGGTATTAGACTTATATCCGTGTAAAGCAGCATTAATATGGGTAGTGGAATATGGGTAGTGGGATAATAGTCTCTATGGATGATCGCGGTAGAATACTTATCCCAGCTAATATTAGGAAGAAAATTAAGGTCAAAGTGTTTTCCCTTGAATTGAGAGATGATGGCAGTATTTTGCTGAAGCCTCTTGTAAACGAGGTCTTAGAATTAGCTGGCAAGTTTAAGCACTTACTTAAATACAATGAATTAGAGGAACTAGAAGAAGTACAGGAAAAATACTTGCTGAAAAGGACCGACGGCGATTATGTATAAACATATTCTTCTCGACGCAGATATTTTTGTATCGTATCTTATAGGTGATAAACTTTTTGAACATAGTGCTAAAGTTATTAAAAGTATTGCCTCGGGAGCTCTCAGCGCTTATGTTTCTTCAGAAATTTATGATGATATAGTTTCAATGCTTAGAAGTAACGGTGTTCCTTTACATGAAGTTCTTGAATTCATAAATGCTATGTCGAAAATTCCTCACAAGCCTTTACCCCTCAACACTGAAATAGTCACTCAGGCACTAACTTACTACAGTAAACATGGCGGCTCGAGGAAACTACACTACTTCGATTCTTTTCATGTAGCTACAGCAAAGTACTATGGACTTCCCTTGCTTACGAGCGACAAGTATATTATAGAGCACGCCGATGACTTAGAAATAGTTATAGTTGATTTAAGAGAAATTTAAACAACATAATCAACTATCGGCTGGAGCGAAGTTTTCTCAACCACCGTTTAATTAAACTGAAATTTCTACAGATTTTCTTTTAACCGCCGACTCATATAGTGCGTCTATTATTTTCATTACTACTACTCCGTCCTCTGGTCTAGGTGAAATATCGCTGTAGCCTTTCTCGGTTGCTTCTATGAAATGCTTTAATTTAAGTACTGTTGGCTCAATTTCTTTTACTTCAGGCTTCACGAAAGAATAATTTCCTTCAAGATCCAGGTATACCTCTAGGCTCGGATAGATACTCGCTGATCCTCGTGTACCATATACTGTAAAGCCGTGTTCTTCGCGCCAGTTCTGCATCCAGGCGTTTTCTATAACTAGTGTGGTTCCGTTCTCGAAGAAAACCATTCCTATAAAAGTGTCTTCTACACCAAATTCCTCAAATTGTTGTCTTCCTAGGTAGTCGTAGCCTACACCAAAGGCTTCAATAGGTTTTGGTCTACCTAGAAGCCAGTACGCTAAGTCGATGAAATGTACTCCACAGTCTATTAGTATGCCTCCTCCAGCTAGCTCTTTACGTATAAACCATTTTCCAGCGCCGAGCGGTATTGATTTTCTCAGATAGTGTACTCTCACTCTGTATATTTTACCCAAGTAATCTTTCTCAACGAGTCTTTTAACGTATCTTGAGGAAGCCTTAAATCTCCACTGGAAGCCGTAGAGTAGTATTTTCTTACTTCTTTTAGCTGCCTCAGCCATTTCCTCTGCTTCACTAGCATTCATTGCTGGAGGCTTCTCACATATCACATGTTTTCCTGACTCAAGTGCTACTACAGCTATCTCTTTATGGAATTTGACGGGAGTACATACTGCTACCGCGTCCACGTAGTCTTTCTCAAGTACTTTATGCCAGTCAGAGTAGTACTCGCCTATATTGTACTGGCGGGCAAGTTCTCTTGCTCGAGACTCATTTATATCGACTACAGCAACCACTTCTGCTTCAGGCAGCTCCTTAAGGATTCTAGTGTAGAAAGAACCCATTCCGCCAGCTCCTATAATCGCGAAACCTACTTTCTTACTCATCTACACTACCATTACCACTGCTCACCAAATATTTAATATACTAACTACTCGAGAACATTTGACCGAGCTTTCTCCTCAAGTCTACATATCATTTAGCGCTGGAGGAATTTGTGTAGAGATATCGTCTATGATTATTCTTGTATAAAGATATTACTCTTAAATATTTTTTAGCAATTTTTATGAGAAAACTATATTTTCTTAGGAACAATTCTGCGTGAGCCTTAGAGATTTAACTAACTTGAAGAAGACTCTGAAAGAGTTCTGGGAAAGCAGTAGTAAGAGAGAGATATGTAGAGTAGATTTTCTTGGCAAAGAAGTTAAGTTGATTTTAGTGAAGAGAAAGAAGCCTAAGCCTTATGTGATTAATGTTTCTCAGAACGAGTTATTTGGCTTAGCATATGTACCCGAGGTAGACGAAGTTATTCCCGGGTATCCTCATTTAAATAACTGGAGACATGACAAAGTGCCTAGAGATGCTCTTGTGGAAGTTAAGTTGAATGGAACAAACATAGGCTTAACTGTACTTGAGAATGAAGAGAAACTTATTAGGACTAGACAGAGTCTTTTCTCGCCAGAGTTTCCAGTAATGTTGTACTCAGAGTCTTTTCTCAAACAGCTGAAGGGACCTGAAGGTAAGAAAATAGCAGATAAGTTTAGGAAACTTAGATCAGAAGTATTCTCTAAGTACTCTGACCTATATCGAGTTGTAGGAGACTACGAGTACGTTTATTTGAAGTCAGAGGAAGCCCTAAAACTAGTTCTACCAGAGTCTTTCTGGGAGAAAAACAGAGATATTCTAAAGAAACATATTGTTTTTGGCGAGCTCGTAGGAAGAATTAATCCTATTCAAGTAGATGAGAATGCTTCTATAGGCATATATAGCTTCGATTTAGACTACTATGTATTCGATATTCTCGATAAAAGTACGTTTACTTTTCTACCAAGAGAAAGTAAGGTAGAGCTCTGCAACAAGCTAGGGCTGAAAGTCGTTAA
>QMSB01000029.1 GCA_003650815.1 Thermoprotei archaeon
CTCTCGATTTTTATTCCATCTTCTATAAACTTAAGTGAATAAATTCCTTCACTACACTTTATCTCTATTGAGGATGGAATATGAGGTACAGAGCCTAGCGCTAGTATTAGTTTATCATACTCTACGGCTATTTTCTCTCCTGTCTTGAGATTTCTTGCCACTACTTTAGAACTCTCTACATCTATTTCTTCCACAAGTGTATTAATGAATACTCTTAGGCATTTTGATTTAGGTATAGCTTTGCTGACTATCGCGTTTATAGGAAATTTTCCTTCAATGACCTCAGGTAGTGAACATGGATGATAAAGAGCGTAGGGTCTTTTCTCAAATACAGTAATTTCTGCTCTCCTACTGGTCTGTTGAACTGAGACGGAGGCACTCCATCCAGCTGTCCCGTATCCGATAATCACTATACGCTGTGTAATTGACATAGTATTTTATGTACGTAGAAAACTGATTTAAGCTATAGCTTACTCTTATATCGCCATCTAGCCAATTATAGGTATGCTAGAAGATAGACCAAATGTGATACTCATAGCGCTCGATACTCTAAGAGCAGATCATTTAAGCTGCTATGGATATAAGGTGAAAACAAGCCCCTTCATGGATAAAATAGCCTCTGAGGGAGCTGTCTTCAAATACGCTTACGCACCTGCCATACCCACACATCCAGGATATACTACTATGCTCACAGGGACGCATCCGCTACACCATAAAATAGTCTGCCACGCGGGATCAAGATTCTTGAGCAAAGATATACTTCTCGTTAGTGAGCTACTGAAGAGAAAGGACTACATTACAGCAGCTGCAGACAACCTGGCGATAATGAAGGGAGGAGAATGGTTTATTCGAGGATACGACTACTATTATGCGACAGGAGGCATAGTAGTTATCTCTAAGGGAATAAAGATAAGTGGAGAAATAGTTCTGAAGAAAACAATAGAGTTTCTGGAGCTGTGGAGCAAAGAGTATAAAGACAAGAAGTTCTTCCTATTTATCCACTTCTGGGACCCTCATGCTCCCTACTATCCGCCCGAAGATCTCGTCAAGAAAGTATTCAAGGGGGATCCTTACCAAGGAGACTTAAAGGAGAGACTAGAGAAGACTGTTTGGGGTAGACGTTTACTAAAAGGCTGGATGGGCAAGCTCATTGATAAGGGTATTAGGAACCCTGATTATATAAGGGCTCTATATGATGCAGAGATACTTTATACAGATGATAAGGTTAGGAAAATTTACGAGAAACTAGAAGAGCTTGGAATAATAGATGATACACTAATAATCATCACGGCAGATCATGGAGAAAGTATGGGGGAGCACAATATATTCTATGACCACCATGGCTTATATGAATGGGACGTTAGAATACCCCTAATACTCAGGTATCCTGATAAGATACCTAAAGAGACTGTAGTAGAGGCTTTTGTACAGCATACAGATATTGTTCCAACAATACTTGATATAGCAAACTGCCCCATGAGAGATAATATCTACGGCAAGAGCTTAGTGAAATTGATTGAAGGTGATTGGAGCGGATATGATAGAGTACTATTAATGGAAAACACGAGAATGACTAAGAGAGCTATCAGAACGAGAAAATGGAAACTTATTGAGACGCTGAGGCCGGATCCTTACGGCAGACCTGCAGGCTACTTAGAACTATTTGACATGGAGAAAGATCCATTAGAGCAGAACAACTTAGCATATGAAGACCGTGAAACAGCACTGAAGCTCCTTGGAGAACTTGAAGAATGCTGGAGGAAGCTGCTCAGAGGCACGGAAGATCCTCTACTAACACAGGAAATAAGCTTACCTATCCCGGAAGAGTAAAGGAGATAAACAATTCATGTAAATATACCCTGTGAATAGAGAATTTTCTTCATCGCTGTGGCTTCAAGCGCTTACTTTAGCTCTCTTGAACGATATTATCGATATTTTAGGTAACCCTCCCAATTTTATTGAAACGGCTCTAGATCTTCTCACAGGCGTCTCGATAGTCCTACTGGTTAAAATGAATACTCTTAGGGCATTTCAGCCAAAGATAGTAGACAAGATAGCAGCTATCCTAGCGCTGACAGTAGTATTAGATCTTCTTCCCTTCATAGATATAGCGCCTATCTGGACTTTAGCAGTACTGTTCTCGCACAGCGACTTCTATAAGCTAAACCTGCTGCTTAAAACATATGATATTCTCGACGAGCTCATCAAAATACTTTCAGGAAACCCCTTACCTTGGAGCTACATTGCACAGAATATAAGAAAGGCGGGAAACTACTTGAGAGAAATAAGCTCCCTAGTAAGCAGGGAATCTAGGGAAGAGGTACTAAGACTTTCTGAAGAGATGAGAGACTATGCTCTGAGACTTTATAGCGTAAAGGAAGACTACCCCTCGGAGGAAGACCAGCATAAACTTGTTTCAGTGCTTACTCTCTGGTTGGGCAGACTGATAGATATTTTCGAGTAGCCTATAAGAAATAATATTCAGGTATACTCTATTATTGTGTGGATATAAAGTTCTATAAGTGTATCATAGATGAAAGTAAATGTGTTAAGTGTGGAGCATGCAGTACTGTGAATTTATGCTATAGTCCTGGAGCATGCGTAGGCTGTCTTTCATGCTTCTTTTCGTGCCCCTATGAGGCGAGAAAAATAGTAGAAGATACTAGTGCTAGGAGAGAAATCAGAGTTGAAATAGATGATGTAGAGTATTCTATGCCCGAGAGAATAACTGTTCTTAAGGCGATAGAGCTAGCTGGCTACAGTATAGGAGTATACCCAAACGAGGCACGAATACACGCGCCTTGCCGCACAGGAGGCTGCTGGAGCTGTGCAGTAGAAATTAACGGTAGTCTAGAGAGGTCGTGTATCACGCCTCTTGAAGAAGGAATGAAAATATCTACTGATGTCAGGGAGCAAGTACCGCTTAGAATAGTTCATGGTCCTGAGCCTCATACTGTGGGAGGGAAAGCTACGCCGTATTATGAGAAGAGAAGGGGGAAGTTCATTGAGGCTGCTATATGGGTAGCAGGATGTAATTTAAGGTGTCCTCAATGTCAGAACTGGCACGTGACTTACGATAATATTACAGAGCCTTTAACTCCTCAAAAGGCTGCTGAGAGACTTACGGCTGTAGGAGACTACTACGGTGTGTCGGGATTAGCTATAAGTGGTGGAGAACCTACACTCAATAGAAGGTGGCTCGTAGAGTTTTTCAGAGCTCTGAAAGAATTAAACAAAGGTAAGAAAAGGCGGCTACACCTGGATAGTAATGGGACTCTGCTCACACCAGACTATATTGATGAACTAGTTGAGGCAGGATGCAATAATATTGGTGTTGAGCCGAAGTGCGTGAGTGTTGAGTCGTATATGAGGATAACAGGTCTAGTAGACGGGGAGCTCGCTGAAAAGTATCTGAAAACCTCTTGGAGCGCGATAAAGTATATTGTGGACCACTACGGGGATAGAGTATATTTAGGAGTTGGGCTAGTCTACAATAAAGATCTAGTTAGTTTGGATGAGGTAGCAAAGGCTGGAGAAAAGCTTGCTTCAATAGACCCTGAGATTCAAGTATGTGTGCTAGATTATTTTCCAGCATTTAGGAGAAGAGACTTGAAGCGCCCTAGTGTCTTCGAGATGCTTAAAGTTAAAAAGATACTTAACGACACTGGCTTAAGGAAAGTAATAGTTCAGACTCAGCTTGGACATTTTGGTCCTTGAGCTACCATATAGGCTCTTCGACTAGCTTTAGTGTCGCTCCACAGTACGGGCACTCGACATACTCTTTTCCGGGCTCAATATTCTTAATGCTAGCTCCGCATCTAGGACACTTTACTTCAACTGCTGCTACTTTGCCTCCTGGACTCCACGTGACTTTAACTTCATATACTGTTGGTTTAGGCTTAAAGCCTATGTATAGGAGAACTAAGCCCACAGCGGTCAATACTAGCCCTATGGGAAGCCTGTATATTTTCCCTGGAGCAGCAGACGCTATAACGAATATTACACCGAGAAACAGTACACCTGCTCCCAGTAAAGCCAAAACTACTCCTCTTAACACAGTTTTCTATAATTAAAGCTAGGGTATAATTTGTTTACTGTACAATCTCTTCGTACAGCTGTACTGTACTCTAGGTTTAATTCTCTTCGCGCAGTATATCTGTTGATGAAAAAGCTTTGTCTAGTAGCAGTCGTGTTAGCAGTCCTGCTGGTAGCTACGTCTTTATGCCTCTATTCAAGCAAGCATTCAGCAATCGAGAGAAGCGTCGTAGTGTATTATCAGGGGTTTGCCTTAATTAAGGAGATAAGAGTAGTAGAGCTCAGCGAGGGATTAAATGAGCTAGTATTCGCAGATATTCCTTCTCAAATAATTCCTTATAGTATTATAGTAAAGAGTGCGAATACTTCGCTGAAGATACTTGAGCATACCTATGACTACGACTTAATGAGCTATTCTAAGCTGCTTTCAAGGTCTATAGGCAAGAAGATACTTGTTGAGATGGAAGACAAGAAAATAGAGGGCGTACTCTTAGCATTTGATGGAAGTAGCTTAATACTTTCTTCAGAAAACAATACTATTAAGATAGTGTTTTTGAATAAAGTCAGATCCATATCTATTGGAGCCAATACAAGCGACTTCATAGTAAAGCCTACACTGAAGATACTCGTTGAGGCTGAGAAAAGTGGGAAATACTGTCTAGAGCTTATTTACTTAACTAAGAGCTTAAAGTGGACTCCGCAGTACTCTCTGCTTATAGATGAGAAAAATGGAAAAATACTGGAGTTCGTAGGATGGGCGGTAGTAGACAATAATGCTGGCATAGACTTAGAGAACATTGACTTAAAGCTCCTCGCTGGCGAAGTAAACTTTGTTTCTAATAGGCAAGTGTATTTGACGAAAGCTTTAGCTGAAAGTGGTCTGCGGGACCAGTTCACTAGTAGAAAAGTATTCGAATACTATGTTTTTAGCTTAGATAGAAAAATCACTATTAGGAGTGGTGAGAGCAAGAACATAGTCTTCATTACTGCAAAGAACCTAGACTGCTTAAAGGAATTCTTCGTAGACTATGTGAGGAAAGGAGCAAGAGTATACGTGGCGCTCTCCTTCAATAACACTTTAGGTAAGCCTTTACCTAAAGGTGTTTACAGGCTTTACAAGTTGACTGAAGACGAAGTACCTATTTTCATTGGAGAAGACTCTGTTGAAGATACACCGGCCAACGGTACAGTCAGAGTAGTCGTCGGAGTAGCATATGATATTAAAGTAGAGAGAAAAATAGTCGAGTCTAAAAAGATAGGCGAGAAAACTATTCGGCAGAAAATAAGAATTGTTCTAAGAAACTATGGTGACGAGAAAGCAGTGATATCAGTTATTGAACATGCTTATGGAGACTGGGAAATAGTAGAAGCTACACACAGCTACATCAAAGTAGACGCCTACTCCTTTGAGTTCAAAGTAGAAGTTCCTCCAGAATCCGAAGTAGTTATCGAGTACACTATAGTTATTTACTGGTAAATTGTTGTAAACTATACGGTCTTTTTTCATATTCTTCGGGTATAGAAAAGAAAGCTACTGCTTCAAGTATTTTAGCAACAAACAGCACAGCTACTCCAATTAAAACTATTAAGAGAAGAACTCCTATAAGATATAAGAGCCCTATGGTCTTAAACAGATCTACTCCTGTGAGCACACTTATTCTCTCATAGCTGTTTTTAATGAAGACTCCTCCAAGTACTAGACAAGCCCATAGTGCGGCTACTCCTGTAACTACTCCTAAAATAACTCCTAGTCCAGATGTTCCCGAAGGCTGTTGCCCTGCCACTAGTAAGCAGCCCACAACTGTGCTGAAGAATACGAAGAAGAAAGCAACTATACTAACTATAAAGAGTATTATTGCTATAATTATATTTCTAAATATTTTAGGTTCATTATAAATATCTGAAATATATTTAACCGCTATAAGTATCAGCACTAGCCCTATAATTGAGCAGAATACACCCACGCCAGGAGCAAACACAAGCACTGATAAGATAGCTCCAATACCTCCAAATGCCTTAACTTCTCTCAGAGACGTCATACTACTGAAAATATTACGCACTCTAATAAAGCGTTTACTGTATGTAACCAAAAGGAGTATGGTGGTGCCCCGGCCGGGATTTTCCCTCGGGGGGTGTTTTCCCGCGAGTTTTGAACCCGGGTCCTCCGGCTATAGAGGGAATTTACCTTTCTCCGCTAGAGGCTCGAAAGGCCGGTATGCTTAGCCGGGCTACACCACCGGGGCAATCTAACCTACAATCTACAAATAATTAAATTTTTCTCTAGTAGGAATGTTCTGTCGGACCTGCTATTATGTATCTTCAAGTTTCTTTCAGTATATGAAGAAGCCGAAGCTCTCTCCTGCGTAGATTTTTTCTATAAGTTCCTCTACTGTGAAGTATTTTTTACAGGCTGGACAGTACCACGTGCCCTTATAGGGGTTCCAAAATAGTCTTCCACCGCAGTCAGGACAGGAAATACTTATTGAGAATTGAGGATTCAGCCAGTATGCTTGATTAAAGGCATTTATTGCCTGTGCCGATAACCCTAAGTACGCGGAAGCTAGTCCTAGCCACAACCATGAGCTATAGTAGTAGGGGTTTAGTGTGACAGAGTTTCTAAAAGCTTCTACTGCCTCATTGATTTTACCTTGATAATACAGTGATAAACCTAGTAAATACCACATATACGCGTTATTTGGAGTTTTCTCAAGAACTTTTCTTAAGTACTTTTCCGCCTCACTCCACTTACCTTCCTTTAACAAGCAATCTCCTATTTTCATCAGAATGAATGTGTCTTCCGGATTATCTGCTAGAGCCTTCTTGTAGTAGTGTTCAGCTAGTGGATAGTTCATTAATATATAGTACATGTCTCCTAAAGCTAAGTAATCTTCTTCCTCTTCAGGGAGCTCTACCTCTTTTGCCTGAGAGAGAGCGGAGTTTACTCTTGCTATTTGTTCTTCAACACTCTGTATTCTTTCTGCAGGATTCTCTCTGCAACTCTCGTACACTATGTCTTTTAGCTCTTCTGGATAATTATATGAATCTAGGTGAGCTCTAGTAAATTTATCAGGAAGTATACCACCACTAGTAGCTAAGTAGTGTAGGAGTTTACCTAAGCTATAAATATCACTTCTCTCATCACTATAACCTTTAAACTGTTCTGGTGCAGACCAGTAATAGGTGCCTAAGCCTACTTCTTCCGCTACAGGCCTTAGTAAAGTAGTTCTTATTTTCTCAGTCACAGCCGCCGATATCCCAAAATCTACTACTTTAACACAGTTTTCTTCATCAAACATTATGTTTCTAGGATTTAAGTCTCTGTGAATAACTCCACGTGAGTGAGCATAAGCTATAGCACTTGCCACATCTACCCATATGTTCATAGCTTCATTAAAGCCAAGTAGTTCCTCAGAAACTCTCTCCTCTAGAGTTTTCTCGAGTAACTCATATGCTATGAAGTAAGGTGATGTACCCCAATCTAGTACTCTAACTATATGTGGATGATCCAGCTTCGCTATTGCTGAGATCTCTCTAGTAAATACAGCCTCCAGCTTAGGCTCTATTTCTTTCTTATAGACTTTCACTGCCGCCTTTAATTTAGGGTCCTCCGCCTTGTGCGCTAAATACACTATAGAAGTACTACCAGCCCCTATTGGCTTCTCAAGAATCCATCCTTTAATATTTTTCTCCATGAGAATATTACTGAAAACTATTTAATAAACTTGCTTGCTCTACTGGCATCGGGTAAGCGAACGATGAAACTACTTACTCTTAAACAGCTAGGTTTTTCTAAACGCACTTTACTAAATAACTGTGGAAATATACGTTGGCACATCTGGTTGGTCGTATTCATGGAACCCGGGAGGCTTCGACTGGTATTCTTTACACTCAAATCTCAATGCAGTAGAACTAAATATGAGCTTCTACGCGTTTCCCAGGAGAAGACAAATTTTGTCATGGGCTAGAAAAAGCAGAGGTAGAATAAGATGGGCTATCAAAGTCAATAGAATCATAACGCATGTTTACAAGCTAAGTGAAAAATCGCTTAATATATGGCTTAAATTTAAAAGCATA
Organism: Thermoprotei archaeon; assembly: GCA_003650815.1. Classification (GTDB taxonomy): domain Archaea; phylum Thermoproteota; class Thermoprotei; order Thermofilales; family B15-G2; genus B15-G2. Next base: position 8,110 of record QMSB01000029.1, read on the forward strand.
TTCAATCCTCTTGAGGACTTAATAGACTTCTATCTCTTTCAAATGCCTCCAAGCTTCCGTCTAAACGAAACTAATGTTAGAAGACTCGAGAAATTCTTCCATGAAACAAATCTAGGGGAAAGATTTGCACTAGAAGTCAGAGACCCCTCATGGATCACCAATACTTTTTTAGAGAGATTTACTGAGCTAGGACTCACACTAGTTTCAGTAGACGCACCTAACTTCGCCTGGTTTGTCAAAACAAGTAGCGCTGTATACCTGAGGGCACACGGAAGAACCGCGTGGTATGCGCACAGGTATACAGAAGAAGAGCTCGAAGAATTAGCCGCTAAAATAATCGAATTAAAGCCCAGTAGAATATATGTATTCTTTAACAATAACCACGATATGCTAGACAACAGCAGAGAAATGATCAAAATACTCGAAAATAAATTAGAGAAAAAATAATACTACCTAAGACGAATAGATAAGTAGATGATGAGCACGGGAACGGCCGAAGCTGTGATGTAATCAGCTTCGGCTGATGAGCGTTATTTAAATATTTTCGGGTATTCTTCACTAGGTGTGCTTCCTTTAACAGATCTTCATCAACATACTAATTTCTCTCCCTGCGGGGTAGATGTATCTGTTTCTAAGAATCCTTTCGTGGCGTATGAGAAGGGCTTGAAGATTATAGCTTTGACAGACCACGGTTTTTGTAAAAAACCTAGTTGGCTGGAGAAGTACTTTAAGGATATTTCGGCTGTCAGAAAGTCTTCTCCTGTTGAAGTTCTTTCGGGTATTGAGGTGAATGTTGACTATGATGGTAAGCCAGTAGTTGATCTCAGTATTTTGAAGCAATTTGATGTAGTTGTTGCGGCTGTCCACAAGTATCCGAGAGAGCTTAGAGGCGCGGAGCTATATGACTGGTGGAGAAGAATTTTAGCGAGAGTTGCTGAAGAGAATTTTGCGCTAGTATTAGCTCATCCCACTGATATAGGCTGGTTTAAGCTCAGACCTCCTCTCGAGTACTGCCTAGAGGTAATAGACGCTATAATCGAGAATGGTCTCGTAGTAGAGCTGAACTACCATCATAAAGATCCTTCAGATTACTTCTTGAAACTATGCATAGATAGGGGAGTTCTAATTACTCCTACTTCAGATGCTCACTTGTTGAGTGAAATAGGTAATCTTGAGTGGCACAAGTCTAGAGTGGAGAGACTCGGTTATAGTGTAGATGAAGTAAACTGGCTTAGTGAAAGAAAACTGTATTCTCGCTTGAACCTGTAATTCTTTCAGTAAAGTTCTTTAGTAGAGAAAGTACATTTAGGTTCTCTTCGAGAGGTATCGAGTCTCTGATAGTCTTTTCTCCGCAAGTACGCCGTCGACGCATCCTGCTTTTACAGCTTCTCTCAATAAGAGTTCTTCCTCTTTAGGTGAGTGTAGTAGACACCTTTTTCGCGATAATAGAGAGCCCGGCGATTAGGATGTATGTTCCCCAATTAGAAGTAGTTGAGACTATGAGAGAGGAGCAGGGAGTGTGACAGGCAATGCCTCCTTTACAGGGGCATGTGCACTCGTTGCCGTAAGGAACCTTTCTTCTTACAACATCCTCTAAGACTCCCATCCCTACTTCATTTCCACCATCGCCGATTCCGATAACCGCTATACTTCTCTCGATGGCCTTTAGAGCAAGAATATCTATTTTAGCGTGATTCTTAGACACGTTAAGACCTTTCATTGTGTGGTATTCTCCCTTAATGTTTGCTCCCACCTTCTCTATGAAAACGATAGCTGAAGGAGAATACTTGTTTAGCAAACTTTCTGCTTGACCGTGGGCTTGGTCTCTATCTTTGGTGAAGCACAATATCTCGTAGTTCTGCTCTACTCCTATAGTAGATATGAGTTTTCCATCAATTCTAAGTTGTCTTCTTCAGTCAAAACAACTACTTGAGCTCCGAGCTCAACTAAAGCTTTAGTTAAGGCAGCCGCTCCTAGAGGACCATCTGTCTCCTGAGCATTTACTCCAGGTATAATAAAGCCCGTAGAGATAAAAACTGTAGATTCACTCTCTAAAGCTCTCCACAGCTGAAGAGATGCTCTGAGAGAAAGAGATTCCCTATAGCGCTGAACGAGAGCCGTATAAAGTATTCGAGAAGCTTTTCTCAAATTAAGGTTGATAACTGATATCTGGTCTAAGACTTAAAAGACCTCTCTTTTCACGGCTTAAGCTAAGAATTAAGTTAAATAAGGTTTAGCGCCTCAAGTAGTAGTGCTAAACCAATAACTATGAATGCTAGTGACGAGACTACATTAATTAATCGCTGATAACCCGATATTTTCTTCAAGTATCCTCCTATTGCTGAAGCCATTAAAGTAGAAAAAGTGAATGCGGCTAGGGCTCCTACGAGCACTTCTAAGTAACCGCCCGTTGTTGCTGCTAAAGAGATCACTGCAAGCTGAGTCTTATCTCCGAACTCCATTAATGCTACAAGAGCAGAGCCCTCAACATTTTCAGCTAGCCCACACTCCTCTTCACGACTCCCTTTAACTAACATGAATACTCCTACAGCGATAAAAAGTATAGCTGAAGCTATCTCGATGTAGTTTAATGGTATTATAAACCGTATTCCCGCGCCGAGGAACATATTGATTACAGTGACTGTAGCTAGGCCTAGTACTGAATATACAAATGCCTTAACTGCTCCGTACTGTGCAGCAATACAGGCTACTGTAATCTGGGTCTTGTCTCCGAGCTCTGCAAGGAATACTGTAATAAACGTTGAGACCATAAGCTCTAATCGCACACTTAGAGCTGGCTTACTGAATTAAAAACTTTAAGCCTTAGATCTTATAAGTTCCATGTGTACTATTTCCTAAGACCTCCGACGAAGCAGTTGGAGTGAGAACTATTTTTTACTCTACACAGCTAGCCTACTTAAAGAACACTATAAAGGCGCTTTCTATATCCTCGGAAAGACCTCTCCCCCGCTTTTGACCTCCCGCCTAAGTTAACTAACAAAAAGCATTCACAGAAGCTGATGAAGAGCTCCTACATAGAGCCTACAAAATGATCTATGTAGAGCATGGATGCTGCTGCCTTGAAATCTGGTGTATTTATGTTTGAGCACGAGTACAGTAAAATGAAGTCTCTGGTAAATAGAGAACTTTCCGTCGAGAGAGTCAAAGTACATCATTTGGGTTATCTCAATATCTATCACCTAGATACTATACCTCATGAGAGATATATTTTAGAGAACAGTGTTTGATTTATAGCAGACTTAAGCCGATCATATATTTAATACAGCACTGCTCACTTTTTGCTGAGAAGAATGGAGAAAAGTTTCTCAGAACTTCTTCGAGCAAAAAAGTAGTCTATGTTAAGGTCTCTGAGGAAGTTTTCAGAGGGTATGTGCTCTTAGCGAAGAAGAAATCTAGAAATATTAGAAATGTTTACTCATGTAATAATTTTCGGCAAAATATTTATTTCTCTAATATTTTAGTCATAAAAATATGACTAAGAAACACGATGTTATTGTAATTGGTGGAGGAATCAGTGTTATTGAAGCTGCTATGGTTTCTGCTAGGTAAGCGCTAAAAAGTCTTCCTAATACATAGGAGATCTAAGCTCAGGAGAGACGAAGAAACCGATGAAAGAGGATTTATTGTAATAGACAGCTATTGTAAGACAAACATCAAAGGAGTTTTCGCCTGCGGAGACGTTACGGGCGGTATAGGAGGAGTCATGAGAATATCTACAGCTATAACTCAGGGAGTAGTAGCTGCTGAGAGTTCTTATAAATACTTAAGAAACCCGTATTGGGCTAAGATACAGTAACTACGCTCTTTTACTCTCAGAGAATTCAATTAGACTTATCTAGGAGTTATCTGTATTCAGTTAAGGAATGTGTCTAGGTGTTCCTGCGAAAGTAATTGAAGTTAGAGATAAAACTGCTGTTGTCGACTACGGAGGAGTTAAACGTGAAGTGGATATCCTTCTGGTACCTGATTTGAGGCCTGGAGACTATGTCATAGTTCATGCTGGAGCAGCCATAGCCAGGATTGATGAAAAAGAGGCTCTCGAAACTCTTCGTCTCTGGGCGGAGGTTTTAGAGGCTCTTAAGCCTGAGGCGGAGGTGGTGGAGGAGGGGGCAGAGGAAGAGACCTCTTTTTCTTAAAGTATATTGTCAGCGCTAGTAAGACCGTAGATACTCCTGCAAGAGCTATTGTTATGTATAGTAGGTTAGAGTACTCTCTCTGCAGTCTAAGATAATCTTTAGTGAGTTTATCGTATTTCTGCACTAAATTTTCGTATTCTTTCTTCAGGTTACTGTATTTCGCTTTATAGTCTTCTAGTACATTTAGGACTTTGACGTGCTCCTCGTGGAGCTCCTCGTAGCTCTCAGATACATTACTTAAATGTCTAGTGAGACTAGCATAGAGAACTCTTATTTTCTCGAGTTCTCTACTTACATTAATGTAATCTTCTAGGAGTTTTTCGTACTTCCTACTTAGCTCAGAGTAACTTTCACTTAAGTAAGTGTAGTTAGCTTTTAGTGTTAAGTAGAGAGTCTCCATTTCATTGAGCTTCTCGCTTAATTCAGCTACTTCTTTCTTGAGTTCACTGTTTTCCGCCTCTAAGCTCGAGTAACTGACACTTCTTACCGGAACTGCTCCAATAGACTTTTTAACGTCGAAGCTTCCGTTTTCGTGACTATATTTTAAGAAAACTTCGAAAACTAGTATAGGGTCTTTGGCGGCGCTCGGTAAGGCTACATTGAAAATTATCACTTTCTTAATATAGCTTCCCGCAACAAGAAACTGATTCTCGATTATTGTAGAGCTGTGCAGTAGATAATAGTTTCCACAAGTCCAAACAAGCCATGTTTTTAGAACAAGCGACTCCACGGTCATGTTTCTGTATGCCTGAAACTCGAAGACTAATCGGAAGGGCTGGTTTAATACAGCTTCCTCGTTGTAAAGAAGACATATGCAGTACTCGTTAGTTGTTGCCAACTGACTATATAAGGGCTGCGCGCTAACTACACCCACAAATAGGATACATAAGAGTAGAAGCGATATTCTTCTCACGTGTATTTTTCCTGTAGACTCTTTAAAAATCTAATCTCTTGAACACAAATCCTTTACATTGATACTCTTTAATTTTTCTATTATCCCAACTATCTTCGCGAGGACTATTTCAAAGACTTTTTCACCTCTAGCTAAATTAGCTGTAGAGGAGACACCAAACACGCCGCTCACGGTGTAGTCCTTAGTATCTCCGGGAAAGTATACTGGTAGATTTCCTAAAATGCTTCTAGGCTGCTCATCTACCGCCTTCTCTAAATTAACTAGGTCTGGGTATAGAAAGGCTATTAGCGAAGTCTCCATAGCAGCTGCGTGTCCTCGCTCAGATTCTTTAAAGTACTGGGCTAACTCAGGTATAGTCCACCACTGAAATATTATCACTAATAGGCCTTCCCTCTTAAGCTCGCGCGCTAAGCTCATTAAACTACATAAGTTTCCTCCATGTCCGTTAATTACTAGTATTTTTCGGACTCCATGTCTCTTTAGAGAAAGACATACATCTCTTACGTAGTCTTTGAAGTGGGCTTCGCTGATGTAGATGGTTCCGGGGAAATGTCTGTGGTGACTGCTTATGCCGAAGGGTATTGGTGGAAGCGTAATGATTTCTGTTTTCTTTGCTGCTTCAAGAGCAAGCCTATATGCTATTAGGTAGTCTGTGCCAAGAGGATTTTGTTTACCGTGTTGCTCTACAGAGCCTATAGGTAGTATTGCTAAGTCTTTTTCTTTGAAGTAATTTCGAGCTTCCTCGTAAGTCATTTGGCTTAAGTCATATTTTTTCAAATTATTCCCCTCTGATTAAAATATAGGCGTTTTCACCTGCTGAGAGAAGAGCTTCTTTTAATGAATTATACTTTACTAGCCAGTAGAGGAAAAGTATGACTCCTGGTACTACTAAGCCAATTGCTGTTAGAAATATTATAGCTATTGCCACAGGTCTTCGCATATATATCCTAAAGCCGTACCTTAGATGGTCGCCTACAATATCTGTGTAAATATATGCTTTGTTAAAAGTGTCAGAGTACTCTAAGTCTAGCTCTGATCTAGAGGCTTTTATGAAGTTAAGGTTTCTTCTAGCTATTTCCTGTTTTAAATGATCTAAGAATTCCTTCTTCTTGCCTCCAATCCTGAAAAAAAGCCTTTCAGTAGTTGTTATAGTGACTCCCTCTACAGGAGACTTAAGTAATATTATTAATGATAGTACTGTAGCTACAGCAACTCCTATTCCGATCATTAGGGTTAGTGATCCTATTAGCGCCCTAAGAAAATGGAGCAGCGATGTGATGTAGTGTATTTGCATATTATTATAACGAGTTTACATATTATATACTTGTCTTTAAACACATATCTTCTTCTTACAGAGTAATTTTCTTATAGTAAAATTGAATGAAAACTGGTCACGAGTACTGGTATTCTTTCTTTAAGCTAGCTCTTCCAGTATTTTTCTTCCTTTCTCAGTTATTCTATATTTTACAGATATCTTGTCGTCGATCTTTTCACTTCTCATTTCAACTAAATTATATCCCCAGAGGATAGCAGCTATACTTCTTACAGATGTTAGTGAAAGACCTGTCCGCAAAGCTACCTCGCTTACATCTATTTCGTCACTAGCTGCTATAACTTCAAGAACACTTTTCATGTTCTTATCTATAAGTGTAGCTAAGACACTTCTTTTCACTGGTTTCTTAGCAGCTGGTTTTTCTACCTTCTTTTCCCTTGGCTTTACTTCGACTTTAACAGCAGCTCTTTCTTTCTCACTCACTCTCAGAGCCTCTTTTTTAACAGCTTCCTCTACTTTCCTCTCCTCCTCTGCACTCGGCTTTCTTTTCTTTAAAAGTTCTTGTAAAACTTCAGTAAGCACCATGCTTTCTTCATAGCTTTTTATAGCAGATATACCCGCCGTTTTGACTATTTGAATTTCTTGTACGAGCTTCTCTCTTTCAGCCTCAAGCCTCTTTATCTCGCTTTCCAGTACTCTTCTCTTTTCCTCTAATTCGTCTACCTCTCTCCTTAGTGCTTCTGCTTTATCCAGCAGGCTTAATATTTCATTTTTTAATCTTTCCCTCTCACTCGTGAGCCCTTTAAGCTCTAGCTTAAGTATCTCTATCTGTCTTCTCAGTACACCATAAGACTTATAGTATTCTAGAATGTCTGCGTCTTCTTGCTCTATACTCATTCCATATATCCTTGTTCATTCTTAGATTTAAGCATAATGCTCATTACTCACTAGAGCATAAGCTTATTAAATTAGCATAGTGTGAGATATGGAGACAATGAGGCTAAACATACTATTTGTTTTAGCGGGAGTAGTAGGTATCATAGGATCAGCACTATGTATCATAACCACAGTTTTGTCATTAATAAACATTCTAAAATTGGGATCAGTGTCAATATACTATATGAACTTAGAATCATTAGCCTATAACCTAATAATACTCATCTTAAGTATTGTTAGCCTTAAGGCCTCTAATAGTCTTAGAGTAGGGGAGTACAATGTAAGAGATAATAGCATAATACTATTAATAATGGGCGCAGTGATGACATTCCTCTCCGGAGGAACAGGGCCATTTTTAGTGCTTTTAGGAGGAATACTAGGATTAGTAGCTTACTTAATTTCCGAAATAGTATAGAAATACTCTGATATTCTCTAGCTAATACTCTATCTCCCATATGTTCGCTTTTAATACCTGCTAACAGCACTCTATAAATGATAGACATGAAATACTCAATCTACTTTACTCCAAGATCTCTCCGTGAGTTACAGAAACTTGACCACTCTTCTCAACAAAGACTACTATTTACTTTAACTAAAGTTTCTTTAAAGGAGGAAACTAGATGTGAAGAAAAAATAGAGGACTTCAAAATACTCTACTTCTTTGATAAAAAACGTAAAAATTTAACGATACTTAACCTAAAAGTCCTCTGACTCTACTAAGTCTTAGAGTAAGCAGAGAGAACATTGACGTAATGTTATACTATATTACTCTAAACTCTCTAAGTAGCCATATTAATAACAATATTTTACGTGTTTCAGTAGCTTAAGTGTATGAAGACTACGTAGTGGCACAAGCTACTTACTAAACTACTCTCATAAGAAAGTATCAGTACAGAACTTTTAGTTTAATTTAAATCGAAGAAATATATTAACTAATTATTAAGGATAAATGGAGAATGTTATCTCAGTAATCTATCTTTAATGATTTTTACCCAATCTTTTATATCCTCAATTAATGCGTTTCTATCCTCTGGATCTTTTATAGATTCATACATTTTATAATATTTATTTAAAAATTCTATCCAGTCACTAATATGCTTTCTAACATCACTAAACTCATCGGGATCTAGTGTCTCCATGAGTCCCTTTAGGTTCTCTACAATAGTGTACACATTTTTGTTATCAAGACATGCTATATAGGCGGCTTGAAGGAAGCGCCCTGCTTCAAAAGCTTTTATTAAGTCCATTATTTCACCTTAAGCTATTTCTCCTATTAAGCTCTTTAATGTAGGTGAAGTTATGCCAGCAGCGATTAGCATTACTTTAGGATACCCTACTTTATCGTCTAGTCTGAGTCCCCAGAAGACTCTCTCAATGCCATATCTTTCTGTCAGTATTCGAGGACCCTCACTTGCCTCTTCTAGTGTAGTTTTAGGTGATGAAACTACATATAGTAAAGCAGCTTCAGCGTCTTTAAGCTCAGCGTCTAGTAACTTGTTTTTAACAGCGTTTTCTGTAGCGACATTTACTTTTAATCCAGTGCCATGGCCTACCACACCTAGCCCCATGTCTTTTACTGCTGTTACGAAGTCTGCATAGCTAATGCTTACTATGCCCGGTTTTGTGATGAGCTCTATAAGGGACTTTAATGTATTTACTAGTAGAGAGTCCATGAACTTAAAGGCGAACTGTATGGGTATACCACCTATCTTCTTTAGCAGGAGATCATTTAAGTTTACTACGGTTAGATCTGCCTGTTGTAAAGTACCGTAAAGCCCATACCTAGCATTTTCTATTCGGTTAATTCCCTCAAAAGCGAATGGAAATGTTACTAGTGCTATTCTTAGTGCTTCTGGGAATCTTGTTCTTATTTCTTCTAACAATACTGGTATCCCCCCACTAGCAGTACCACCACCAAGACCACCAGTAACAATTACGACATTCGGCATACCTATCATGTTTATTATCCTGCTTACATCGTCTCTCATTGCTGCTTCTCCTAGGCTTGGGTTTCCTCCTGTTCCGTGTCCTCTTGTTATTGTTTGTCCTATTAGTATTTTATTTGGTATTTTAACTGACTGTAAGTGTACTGCTTCAGTA
>QMSB01000030.1 GCA_003650815.1 Thermoprotei archaeon
ACTAGTAAGTGTTATATACTGGATGTGTTTTATATGTTTGTGCGCTGGAGGTATGCTTTGTACTGTGGTCGTTTTCAGCCGCCTCATCAGGGGCACTTGAATAGTGTTAAGTATGGGTTAAAGCTCGCTGAGAGGGTGTTGATTGGTGTTAGGGATACTCCTCTTACGTTGAAGGATCCTCTTACGGTTGATGAGAGGATTGAGGCTTGGAGGAGGCTTCTCGAATCTGAGGGTTTGTGGGATAGGGTTGTTATTAAGCGTATTCCTGATTTTGGTAAGGAGACTCCTTTACCTAAGGAGGATAAGGTTGTTTTGAGGGGTCATCCTTTGCTAGACTGGGCTCGTGAAGTTGAGAGTATTTTTGGTACTTCTCCGGAAGATACTGTTTTTGTGGGGAATAAGCCGTCTATGGTTCTTGCGTTTAATCTCTTAGGCTATATTGTTGTGCCTGGTCACAGGAATGCTTATCGACTGGTGGAGGTTTCGGCTTCTGAGCTTAGGGAAATGATTCTCGGTAGGGATGAGAGGTGGGCGAGTACGCTTCCTAGACCTGTGGCTGAGTATCTTAAGGAGATCGATATTTACGGTAGGCTGAGGTCTTTAGTAGGTACTAGTGAGATTTCTACTAGCTAGGTACAGGATTTTTATTTCTGTGCTGTGTTAATAGTGGGAGTATGTGTGCTTCTAAGGCTTCTAGGAAGAGGAAGATTGAGTACGTGAATATTCCTATTCCTAGGCCTCTTTACGAGAGGCTTGCTAAGGCTCTTGAGGGGTCTGGGTACAGGAGTCCTACTGAGTACATTATTTTTCTCATTAGGAAGCATTTACCTGATTTGGAGTCTGAGGATGTTAAGAGGAGGCTTAAGGCTCTAGGCTATCTTCCGTGAATTATCATTGATTTATAGGTGATATCTCACTGTATTTTCTAGGAAGGCTTATATAGGTACTTCTGTTAGAGGAACCGATGTCTGAGGAGAAGGTAGCTATCTATATTCCTAAGAGCCTTTACGAGAAGATTAAGAAGCAGGTAGAGGAGTCTGGAGGAGAGTTCAAGAGTGTCGAAGACTACATAATATTTGTGCTAGAGGAGCTGGTGAAGGAGGAAGAAGAGGAGGAAGTCTATTCTCCTGAGGAAGAGGAGGAGATTAAGAAGAGGCTTAGAGCTCTCGGCTACCTGTAGGTGTTTTAATGAAGGTTTTTGTTTTAGGCATAGATAGTGCTGAGCCTGAGTTAGTTTTCGGTAAGTGGTATAGTGAGCTTCCGACTATTAAGAGTCTAGCAGAAGACGGTGCCTGGGGGAAGATTGCTAGTACTGTTCCGCCTATAACTTGTCCTTCATGGGTTTCTGGTCTCACGGGACTCAATCCCGGGCACTTGGGTCTCTATGACTTGAGGTACCGGAAGAGGGGTAGCTATACTGAGTTCGGTATAGTGAGTTCACGGATGGTGTCTAAGCCTAGAGTATGGGATGTGTTGAGTGGGCGTGGGAAGAAGTGTGGAGTAGTCTTTGTTCCAGTGACTTATCCTCCTGTGCCTCTTAACGGCTTCATGGTTTCGAGCTTCTTGACGCCTACTACTAAGAGCCCGTTTACTTACCCTAGAAGCCTTAAGGAAGAGCTGTTTAGGATTATTGGAGGTGAGGACAGGTATATTATAGATGTCTATGATTACAGGAGGAAGGATCCTAGGCAGCTTATGGAGGAGCTTAGAGCTAAGACTGAGCACGACTTTAAGATTATAAGGTACTTGCTTAAGAAGCCGTGGGACTTCTTTATGGCTGTAGTGATGTCTATAGACAGGGCTCAGCATACTCTGTGGAAGTTCTTTGATAGAGAGCACCCCCGTTTTGTTGAGGATCCTGAGCTTAAAGACGGTCTTCTTGAGCTACATAAGCAGATTGATGAAGAGCTGGCTAAGACTCTTGAGCTACTGCCTAGAGACACTGCTGTAATAGTTGTTTCTGATCACGGTGCTAAAAGAATGTACTTCAGGATAAATGTTAATGAAATCTTAGCTGAAGAAGGTTTCCTTAAGCTCAGGGAGAAGCCTAGAAGGGTCACTAGTCTGAGAGAAGCTGACGAGAAGGGTCTTATTGACTGGGATAAAACGCAGGCTTTTGCTCTCGGAGCTTATATTGCACAGGTGTTTATTAATGTTGAGGGTAGAGAGCCTAGGGGTTGTGTGAAGCCTGGAGAGGAGTATGAGAGAGTGAGAGAAGAGGTAGCTGATGGTCTGCGCAAGGTGCGTGGTCCTAGCGGCGAGGCTTTAAATAATGTTGTTTACATGAAGGAGGACGTTTATGAGGGAGAAAAGCTAGATGTTATGCCTGATATTACTGTCTACTTTGATAACCTGCACTACGGTGTGAATGAGAGTCTTGGGCACGACAGTATCTATAGTCTTGAGACAGCGAAGGGTCCGGATGACAGTAATCACGGTGAGTACGGTATACTGGTGGTCTACGATCCTGAGGGAAGGGTTAAGGGTAGGCTTAGTGGCTATAGGATGGAGGACTTAGCTAGGCTTATTATGATGCTTCAGGGAGATTAGTCTTAAATAGAGCTGAGTCCTAGTTGTTTCGTGCTGTATGTAGATAGTCTCTCTTTTCTCCTGGCTTCTTCTATTTCTTCAGCTATTCTGTATGCTTATAGCTGGAGGCTTAAGCGGATTGTTTTTACTATTGGTGTGAGGAGCTATTTGGCTATTCTCTTTTCTGTGTCGTCTGTTCTAGTGATCCTCAGTTTTCTATATCCGTGGCTGAAGTTTTTTGTCTTACTATTTTACTTGGGTGTGGCTCTACTGTCTATTCTCGGGTTTCCCTTAAGCGGGGTAGTTGAGGCTGTGGCTTATGTGTCTGGTGTTAGCTTCTTGGTGGGTAGTCTGATGGGTTTAGTTTCTCCTCTGCTCGGAGACTTTCTTTTCTCAGATACCTTCTATTTGTCTGCAGTATCTTTGTCTATTATTGTTCTGTTTTTCAGGAGGAGGGTTTCTAGAGTGTGCTTGGAGAGAGGAGACTTCTTTTTCACGCTTTCTCTCGTCTTGTCTGTGCTGTATATTTTATCGATGTACCCTAGCTTTGTTTTAGTTAAGTATTCTCCTGTGTTAGAGCACTTGAGTAGAGTTAATGTAGTTCACGGTAGTGTCTCTAGTCTTCTAGTGGCGTCGTTTAGGGCTTTTGCCAGCGAGTTTATTTCGGATTCTGTGTTTCTTGAGGAGGTTTTAGCGCTGTATGGGTTGTCTGTTTTATTTACAGCTTACCTGTTGCTTAAGAGGGTTCTTGGAGAGAGTGCTGGGCTGGCTATTTTGATGTTTTCGCTTTTCTCCGGCTTTGGCTGGATGTATGTTTTAAAGGAGTACGGTTTGTCTGAGCTCACTGTAGAGAGTGTTTTGACTAGCTTTAGGGTTCCTTTAACTGATATTTGGTGTGGTATTGGCCCTTTCCTGTGGGTGTTTTTCTCGTCATTTACTGCTGGTTTTGTGCTGAGTATAGTGGTTGTCTACTCTGTGCTCTATAAGTGGGAGAGTTGGTTAGTGAAAGTTTTTTCCGTTGTATTTTATGTAGCTCTCTTCTTTTCTTGCCTTGAGTCGGCGGCAGTAGTGTCGTTTCTTATAGGCCTGCTAGTGCTTATGGGAGGTGCTGATTCTAGGAGAGCTCTTATTCTCTTCCCTGGAGCAGTGGGATTAGTCGCTGCTTTCTACCTAGATATGTTGTCTGGGTGCTCTGAGCTGATGTATCTTGTCGTCGGAATTGTGCTTGCTTTAGGTGCTGTTATTTCCCTTATTGGGGAGAGGAGGCTGGACTCCTTTATTTTCATATTTTTTGCCTCTCTATTAGCCGTCGTACTACTGGAGTTTACTGAGTGGATCCCTAGGGCCCTGCTAGCTCCCTATGAGAGCTACTGGAATACTGGTGCTGTTCCCTTTAGCTTCTACTTGGTTGTAATGGGGGTCGCCGGTCTACTTGGTCCTCTCGCAATTCTGTTTTATTTGAAAAAGGCTATGTCTATGAGTAGGGAGGGCTTCGTAGTTTTGGTCTCACTGGCTCTCTCGGGAATAGCTGTCGGTAGGTTTTTCTCAGCTTTCTCTGCTTTTGTAGAGCCTCTCGTACTTGTTGAGAGAGGGGCTGTGCTTTACGTTTTCTTGTCTTTTGCGGGCTTTTCTTCAGCTCTCATATACTCTATTGCTAGGAGTCTGAGGTTATTCTTTAGAGGCTACGTTAGTAGCTTTTCTGCACTCCTAGTCTTTTTGCTTGTTTTAATGGGAGTAGCTTCTACTGCTCTATCTATAAACTGCTGGAATTATCTAGGCTCTAAGAAGGGGTACTTCTATACTAAGAGAGACTTCGAAGGAGTCTCTGCTTTGAGAGAGACTACTGTAGGGCTGAATATTTCTTCAGTCATAGTGTATCCTTCGTCTCTCAGCTCACTGCTGAAAACAGTCATTGCAGTGGAAGGTGGTCCTCTGGCTGGGGATCTTATTGCTTTGTGTAGGTATCCGGTAGAGTTCTATTCTCTGAGGTCGTGCTACCGTACAGATTATTTAGTTTTTTCGAAGACTGGTCTGAAACAGCTGAGAGAGAAGCTTAAGTGGTCTTATCTATACTCCTATGTTTCTCGAGAAGAGCCTCTCTATGAGGACAGCAGATGGTTGATCTACACGCTAGATGAACAACCTGTCTTTTCGCGTGTCTCAGATGTCGTGGTATGTTTCTCTAGGAGGACTGGTTTAGCTCGAGTTATCCCTATATTAGATGTGCTTCTAGAGGAAGGGCTAAACTGCGCTGTTTTCTTGTGTGAGGACTGGAGTCTTAGAGAGACACGTGGAGCTCTTATCTTACTAGAGGATCCTGTTAAGCCTATTGAACTAGAGGGGAGAGATTTAGTAGTGATTATTAACACTAGGTGGAAGGGTTTCTTCGCCACACGGTACAGTGAAGTCGAGCCACGTAGAGTGAAGGTAGCGGCGGTGCTTTGGGAGGGAGAGAATATTACTCTTGATAGACCTGTTTTCATCTATCCGATGTTTTTCCCTAATGCTTCAGTTTTAGCGTGGTATGTAGACAGCAATGGAACAGCGCTCGGAGTATGTGCATGTTCTTTTGTAGTGAACGAGACTACGGTCTACTATGTTGATGCTAGACCTCTGCTCGGCGCTCGGAGTGTTCTCAAGGCTTTGCTGAGTCTGTTGCTTGAAGAGTGTGGCTTGGGTCGTAGGGCTGAGGTGTCTGAGAACCGCTGGATTTTGGCTTCGAGGGCTGTTTTTACGGGGGACGTTGAAGCATGCTTAAAGGGCGGGGTTTTCTTGAATATTCGGCTGAGTATTATGAGAGCTAAGAAGGTGGTTCTTAAAGCTGATAGGCTTGAGATTAGGAAAGGTCTCTTGAACTACGCTGTACTAGTCGTAAGGAAGCCTCGGCTGATAGTTGAAGACGGTGAAGTTGAATACGAGGGCTGTCTCTTCAGTGGGGACAGGATTACTCTTCTTCTAAATAAGACTGTTGTACTGTATTCTCGTTTTCCTTTAGTGAAGTGCCGTGGGGTCACTATTTTCTACGGATATGTCAATGCTGGGTTCAGGGAGTCTGTCTACGGGGTTTCGTTTAAGAAGGCAGACTACGTGAGACTGGTCGGCGACTCTGTAGTGAGAGCAGCGTATGCTTCAAGCTATATCTTCTTCGATGTGCTAGACTATAGTGGTGTGCTTGCTCTGCCTCATAAGCTTTCTCTAGGTTTCGAGTGTTTCAGAGCTGTGAGCGAGTTTGTTGCCTTTCTTCTAGTATTTCTTATATTGGAGATTAGTGGAAAGGTTTTTGTTAGGAAGAGTTCTTAAGGTGTTTTCTTAGCGCTACGTTTTTATAACTACATATTTCAGTATTTTCGTGAAAAAGCTATCGATAGTAGCGCTTCTCACTGCTGTCTCGGTATCTGTGCTTCTAGCTCCAGTCTCCCCCCTCATCTACTTTTCTCTAGTGTGTGTTGAAGATCCCCTCAGAGTTTTCTTGATTCAGCAGCAGTCGTGGAATTTTCTAGTCTCTAAGGAGACGGCGTCAGTGGACTTAGAGATATTTTTCTCAGACATACTGCTATATCCTCTCTACTTGTTCTTAAGGGGAGAGGTACTCTATAGAGTATTCTTAATGATTATTGCGTGGATATTGTCTCTTTCAGCCTACTATTTAGCTAGCAGAGCCTCTGGTAGTAGTGCTTACGGTGTAGTCGCGGGTCTCCTCTCGACTACTTGGCTTCTATACTCTCTGCAGTACTTCTACAGCGTACATGTGGTCGTGCATATTGCCTTATTTCTGCTAGCGATGGCTTTAGCTGCTAAGGCTTCAGAGGCGAGGAGTTTTCTCATTCATGCTTTGCTAGGAGTTCTTGCGGGCTGTGCTATGGCATATGATATTTACTTGGGTATTCTCTGTGCAATTCTGCCTCTTTTGTTCTTAGAGAAGAAGAGTAGCCTAAAGTATTATCCTTTAGTGATTGCTGGTCTTCTTCCGTCGATACTTGTTAGAGATCGTGGAGTTGACCAGAGGCTGCTCTGTTATAGTCCTCCGGGGTCGTTTTTCTCAGATATAATCTTTTTGGCTGTCATACTTTTTTCGGCTTTAGCTCTCTACAAGAAGTATTGTCGGGAGGCTCGAGGGCTGCTGTTAGCTGGTGGGCTGCTAGGGCTACTTTGTGTAGTGAAGGAGCCTGAGGTTTACTTGTGGTACTTCTCTCTGCTGTCAGCTGTCTTCCTAGTGACTGTGCTGGGTGCTTTTGACAGAGATGTTGTTTCCAGAACGACTGCTTTAATTATTGTGGGGAAGAAGGTTGCTAGGCTTAAAATGTGGTTTTCCCTGAGGAGAGTGAGGGTAAGTCTGCTAACTGTATTTGTAGTAGTGCTGGTGCTGTCGGCTACAGCTGTTATTGTTGTGGAAAGCGGTGTGGAGAGTATTCCTCAGGAAATAGTAGAGTTGAGGTATAGGAGGACTCGTGGAGCAGTTTTGTGGGTTCCTCGGAATCTGTATAAGGAGTACTATCTTAATACTACTATTCTGCCTTATGCTCCTGCTTTAGGTCCTTCTCTTTCAAGCGACTCTATTCGATACAAATACTTACTGGAAGTTGTTAGCGAAAAGAGGTGTCCAGACCTACCTTTACTGCTATATGTAAGTGGAGTAAGTACTGTGGCTGTAGTTGGTCCTGAAGCAGAGCTTCTATCAGACTACTTGTCGGAAGAGGGGCTAGAGGAAGTGTACTCTACTAGGGAGACTGCTGTCTTCTCCGCTGCTAGCAAGCGAGTAAGGTTCGCTAAAAGACCTCTTCTCGTGTTAGGAGACTATAATTTCTTAGATACTCTAGTGAGTATTGTCGAGGACTATAATATTTCATGGGAGTCTGTGCCACCGGTAGTGTTTGTGAAAAGCGAGGAGTGTCTGAAGAACTTCAATGGATCGCCTCTAATATTCTATAACTGTGATTACAGGGCGTTGGCGCTGGAGCTCTATTTAGCTAAATATGATGTGCTGTCTGAGAAGAACGCGATTGTCAGGGGCGAAGAAGTGTTAGTCTTAGAAAAGGGTGAGGAATATGAGTTCCATTACTCTGAAGGAAAGAATACTGAAGTGTATGTGTGGGTTAAAGTGCTCTTAAATGCTAGTGGAGGTGTTCTCAAAGTAAAAGTGGGGGGGAAAGTATTTGAAGTGATTACTAAGCGAAGTCTTTTCAATCCTGTTTACGTATGGGTTGATTTGGGTAAAGTGTTTATCGGAGAGTCTCCAAGTAAGGTGAACGTGGTGTGTGTAGAGGGGAGATGTGTTTTATCTAAGTTGCTAGTGGTTCCAGAGGTCTCTATGCTTCGTGCAGTTAGTGAAGCGAAGAGAATTGTTGAGGAGAGAGGCTTTTTCTACGTACTTGATGGAGAGTACTGCTTTACTGGAATGGGGTTTAGGTACGGTGTCGACGAAGACTACCATAGGAGAGCACTGCTTTGTCCTCCTTACCGCAGCTTCAGGGGCTCTACTGAAATAGGGACACCGTTGTCAGGGCATTACAAGCTTACTTTCATGGTGTCTAAAGTAGCTAGAGAAGTTTTTGTCTCCTACGGAGTGTTTGGTACGAAGTTCTTTCCATTTAATATTCCGCTAGGCACAGGATACTCTACCGTTGTTTACGAGACAGAGGCTAAAGAGGGACTGTATAGGCTATTTATATACATTCTTAATAATCAGCCTCAGTGTGTTTACTTAGACTATGTGTTAGTAGAGCCAGCTAATGCTTCCTTAGCGGAGTACCTGCGTCAGGTATTCTCGTATTCCTTTAACGGAACTATAGTGAGTGAATCGCCTTCGGAAATAGTAGTAGATTTGAGTGAAGAGGGTATTGTAGTGTTACACGAAGACTTTTCTGAGAACTGGGTAATGGTCTTGTCTAGCGGGGAGCAGATAGAGCCGATGGTCTGTGACTTGGGTGTATGCTGTTTTAAGGCTCCTGCTGGTAGAGCTAGAATAGTCTATAAGTCTGTTCGTGCAGATATGAGTCTGTTGAAGAATCTCTTCATGGTAGCCTTACTGGCTTTAGCTGGTCTCGGAGACTTGGTGAGGGCTTATGGTAGAAGAAAGTAGGGCCGCGGTTTATATTTTGAAGGCTCGAGACGAGCTTCAGGCAGCGAAAATATTATATGCGGCTGGGTTAAGTGAATACTCTCTAGTTCACTTAAAGAGAGCGCTACTTGACGTCCTTAGGAGTTTAGCGGAGATTACTGAGAAGTCTTTCCCGCTGGATGCGAAGACAGGGCTTGAGGAGCTAAGTAGTGTCATTAGAGAAGAGCTTGGCGAAGACTGGTTCGAAGAAGTTTCAGAAAGACTCTTTGAGCTAGAGAGAGGAGGTGGAGAAAGGTTTGTGGACTATTGGTGCAGTAGAGTGCTTGACTTAGCGGTCTTGGCGAAGAAAAAGGCTTTCGAGAAAGGTTTAGACTTGAGTAAAGAGGTCTTTTCTTTAAGAAGTGAAGGAGTAGAGCTTAAGGTATCGACTGTCACTGGTATACTTAAGGGAACTCTGTGGTCTCTTGGAGCCGCGCTGAAAAGAGACCCTGTCAAAATACTTCTCATAGGCGCAGTAGTCGTCTGCTCTGCAGCGATTTTCTTTGACTATGTCCTAGCTTCTCCTCAGGCCTCTAAGCTGTACGAGTATTCTCTATACCTCACTATAGCCTCAGTCGCAGGAAGAGGCATACAGTTTATTGTAGGAAAGATAAGGTCGAGAAAAGGTGCGCCGGCCGGGATTTGAACCCGGGTCACCGGCGTTCTTCGCGCTAGAGGCGCTTGGCAGGCCGACGTCCTACCAGGCTAGACTACCGGCGCAATAGACTCTACTCTAGACTCATTAATTAACTTTCCGTCTTAGCTTACTCTGAGGATGGTTCTAAGCTGCCGGAGAGAATACTGTATTTTACTCCAAGAAGCCTGAGAAGTGTTTTACCTACTAAAGGTTCTTCTACTTTATCAGTTATCAGCGCTGGAACTAGCTTCTCTGTTGTTAGGAGACGTACTTTGACTTCTGTTTCACCAAGGGAAGGTAGCTTAAGTATATTGGCTATGGTGCTTGGCAATACTAAGTATTCTTGAGATAGATCTACTCTACACTTAGCTCGTAATCTCTTTGAAGAGTCTTTGGGATTTATTAACTCTAGCTCTAAGTATGCTACTTCAGTTTCTTCTCTAGCAAACTCTACTTCTATTTCAAGGTCCTCTCGTCCAAAGGAAATACACGAGATCATTTTCATAGCTGAAGAGAGCATTGCAAAAATTACGCCTAGCTGTAATTTTTCGGGACTATACGTTATTAGCGTATAAATTATTCCGCTAGCTAGTAGAGTAAAGGAGAGGAATACTGGAGCAGTAGATCTAGTGGTCAAACCCAGCAGAGATAAGAGGGCGGAAAATAGGGGTAGGAGCACTAGGAGCAGAGTCAGCATTTGGCTAAGCGAGTATATAGAATGTAGTGTGAGCACTTGGTCTGAAAAGACCAATGCCGTATGCCACGGGAATATTAGTGACAGTGCGTCTAAGGCAATAGAGGTAAGTATAAGTGCTGCGTAGAGAGGGGCTCTATACACAGCTATTGGTCTTTCTAGCGGGGTCTTTAGCTCTACTCGCTTAAAGAAAGCTTCAAAAGCTTTTCCCTCCGCTATCTTAACTATTCTCTTAACTTGCTTTAAGTACTCTCTAAGATACTCAGTTTCAAGTATTTCTCTCTTAGACAACTCTAGTAGCCTTCTGAAAGGTTCACTAAATGGATATTCTGGGCTAGAGAACTTCTTTAAAGTATCTGAGAGGGAGACTTTCTTTAGTCCTTCTCTCTCAGCTATGATACTTACAGCGCTGAGTAATACTGAGTTAATGTGAAGAATAGCCTGTTCATAGAGCTTAGCGCTTATTAGAATCTCAGCCGCTCTGAGTCTCTCTCTGAGACTCAAGTAGTTTTCCATAGATACTTCTAGTCTTAGTGGTATAGTGAAATTTATTATTTATGTCTGGAAAGTTCAATTGTTTTAAGAGTAATCCTTAGGGGAGGGGGCTTTAAAACTATACGTAGAGAGGAATTCTCTTTCTCTCACCATTTCTTAGGAGAACTAGTCCGCAGTCTATGTGCCTAATTAAAACAGTCTCCTCAGGCAATATATCTGTCCCTAAGTGAACTTCACCGTAATCCACTAGATTTAGTCCTAGCGCCACATAAGTGTATGAGAGGTTGTGGCGCCAGTCGAGGTTCAGTGCCTTTACTGCAATGTAGCTCCAGAGAGCTAGGGTAGTGTGTGCCTTGATATTAACTTCAGTAACTTTTACTTCGCCTCTAGAATCTTCTTTGAGGTCTATGCAGAAGAATCCAGTTGCCTTAGGATCTATTGCTTTCACCGCCTTAATACACACCTCGTTTACCTTAGGCTCTACTATTATTTTAGCTACTGTAGGTGTTCCTGTGACTCTAGAGGGAGATAGGTGAGGGAAAATATAGCGTAGGCGTTCTCGAGTAAAGGAGGCTACAAGTTTCCCTTTATACCAGAGGCTGTCCCAAGCTAAGTCTCTGCCAGGTAGGTACTCTTGGACAATAAAAGTGTCTTCGCCTACTCCTAGCCTCAGCTTCCAGAGCTTAACCCATGTTCTGAGCTCCTCGATAGAAGACACTGGTAGACTGAGTCTTCCTCCAGCACCCTTTCTAGCTCTAATCCAGAGCTTGCCGTGTTTCGCTAACATTTCTTCAAGCTCTGCGTCGCTTGTCTCTGATAGCAGTTTTGTTTCAGGAACAATACCTAGTTCTCTCAGGGCTAGATAAGTGAAGTACTTATCTCTCCCCGTTCTAAACGTCTCTTTTGGCGGAAGAAGTGTTTTACAGAGTATTTTCTCTCTATTGTAGGCTATAGTCTCAGCATCTACTTCGGGCTGGGGGTGCAGGAACTCTATATCATGTTTCTTCACTGTGCTGACTACGAAGGGAATGTATTCTGGGCTGTCATGTCTCGGCTGCCTATATACTACATCGCAGAACGGGAAGTTTATGTAGTATGGATTATAGTCTGAGCCCACTATAAAGAATTCTATAGGAGATACTCTCAGAGCTCTAGTGAAGTTTACTCCTCCTACCCCTCCGGCACCTGTTACGAAAACTCGGCGCCTCATTTTTGACCTCCCTTAAAGCCTTTTCGACTACTTCAATACACTTACAGACCGTATATTCTTTTTCATGCAGGTACTCTAGCAGTCTGAAATAAAGCCTTCCTCCTCTCATCCTTAGAGCTTCTTGGTGGAAGAGCACTACGAATACTCTTTCTTCGCTCTTTTCTACTAGTGAAAGCTTCCACATGATATATTTCCACGCCTTACTTTCGTCACTTACCATAAGTCTTCCGAAAACATCGGCGTCCATGAGTCCTATTGGTAGCTCCACTAGTCCCTTTTCAACAAAGGGACTATATTTTCCCGCTTCTTCTGCTCTTAGACTAGAGTCATATAATATTCCTAGTCTCCTGTAGCAGTCTAGGAGAGAAGGAGTGTAAATTAGATAATGTGCTCTTACTCCCTTTACATTGAAGCCGAGGTACTTCAAATAGTCTAGTCCTAGCTTAAGCAGACCATACGTCTGATTACCTGAGACTACCGGGTGATAGCCTATTTCCCATCCCTCCTTTTCCAGAGACTTCAAAGTATCTAGTACTTCGTCTAAACTGAATAGCCCTACTGGAACAAATATCGTGCTCCTATAGCCAAGCTTTTCTTCAGCATCTGCCATTATGGAGAAATTGTTGTAAAGATTAGTTATCTTCAAGAAGTGTTTGAGCAAGTCTTTCGCGGCGAATCTCTTTCTCCTAGCCAATATATGGGATAGAGGTCTCTTAACGCTATCTACGTCATGGGAGAGCACTACAGTAAGTCTGTCCACGGCAGTGCTTAGCGAAGAAAGTAAATATACTTTATTCAAGAATATACCCGGCTGTCTTGCACTAGTCTTCTGCTGCATAGAGAGGAGTGTGTTATGATTTCTACGGAGAATTTGATGCTTACAGCGAGACTGGGTATGCTCAAGTAGTGTTGCCTGAAGTTCCTGTGTCTAGGCTCGACGAAGTTACTGGACTAGTCGAAGAAATTCTCAGTGAGGTAAGACGCGGAGAAGTCGATGTGAATTATTTTTTAAAGCGCAAAAGTACTATGAGTACACTATTAAAGTAGCTTACAGATCTATGTTCGATAGAGCTGTTCTCGAAGCTCATACAGCTATAAAGGGTCAGTTGTTGACACCGGAAGATTTCATTGAGGGGCTGTCAATAGAGAGGCTATCCGGAAACCTGCTGGGGAAGCCTGTAGTAACGTTGATAGAGCCTAGCTAGTTTCTCCACGAGACTGCTTGAGAAGATTTAATTCTCTAGTAGCGGGTTTACATATGTATGAAAGCTATGGTTTTAGAGGAACAGAAGCCTATTAAAGAGAAGCCCTTGAAGCTGAAAGATGTTCCTAAGCCCGTACCGCGAGAAAAACAAGTTTTGATTAGAATAAGGGCGTGTGGAATCTGTAGAACAGATCTGCACATAGTTGAAGGCGAGCTTCCTCCAGTAAAACTTCCCTTGATCCCTGGGCACCAGGTAGTAGGTGTTGTTGAGGAGACTGGAGAGCATGTAGGGTCTTTGAGGAGAGGAGATAGAGTTGGAGTAGCTTGGCTCTACTGGACTTGTGGTAGCTGTGAGTTTTGTAGGAGAGGATTGGAAAACTTGTGTGAGAGAGCTCTCTTTACAGGGTATAGTGTTGACGGAGGCTACGCTGAGTACATAGCAGTGCCCGAGGAATACGCCTTCCCTTTGCCGGGAGGTTACTCTGACGAAGAGGTAGCGCCTCTTCTCTGCGGCGGAGTCATAGGATATAGGGCATTTAAGCTAGCAGAACTACCTGAAGAAGGGGTTCTAGGGCTCTTTGGTTTCGGTTCTGCTGCGCACATAGTGCTTCAAATAGCAAAGTACTTTGGTCATAAAGTCTACGTGTTTACGAGGAGCCCCGAGAGACAGGAGCTTGCTCGAAGACTTGGAGCAGAGTGGGCCGGGCATCCTAAAGAAGAGTCTCCTGTTAAACTAGACTCAGCCATAGTCTTCGCTCCGGCTGGCTGGGTAGCAGTTGAGGCTCTTAAGAATCTTAAGAAGGGAGGGAGACTTGTTTTAGCTGAAATATATATGACACCCATAGAGCATCTCGAGTACAGGCTTCTCTATTATGAGCGTTCTATCAAAACTGTAGCTAACTTTACGAGGAAAGACGCGGTCGAGCTTCTTTCAGTAGCTCCTAAAGCTGGGGTCAAGACTTCTGTAGAAGTGTTTAAGCTGAGTGAGGCAAATGAGGCTCTCTTAAAACTAAAGACTAGAGGTCTAAGGGCTTCTGGTGTCCTAAAAGTCGTGTGAGTCGCTAAAGTCGGAGAAAAGGCACCATTTTCGCAGCTCGCTCTAAGTCCTTTATAGTGTTTACTGGAACCCATATGTCTTTAGGAACTATTAGGGCGTAGAGCTGCTTCCTTTTTGCTAGTAGAGGCAATATTGTGTTTTCTAAGTCTATGCTTTTCTCTGCCTTCATGTCGACTTCTTTTTCTACAACGTCGTATACCTCTGGCTCTATTACGTAAAGTCCTGTAGAAGTAAGTATTTTAATGACGGGCTTCTCTTTAAAGGACAACACTATATTATTCTCATCTACTTCCCCCACTCCATAAGGATAGTCTATAGCTGACGTGAAAACAGCTGTTGCCTTTATTCCACGTAGCCTTACTCCCTCCATATGATGTATTAGTAGCTTCAGAGGAAGCATAGTGTCTAAAAAAATGTCATCAGGATACGTTACTAAGGCTCTTCTTTTCCTGTCTACTACTCCAGTCTCTATGGCGTGTTTCAGCGCTTTTCCTCTCCCTACCTTCTTTAATGGCGGATCTACTGAGTACTTTACTTTTACTCCATACCTACTACCATCTCCCACGTAATCCATTATCATCTCGCGCTTGTAGCCAACTAGTAGAATAAAGTCGGTAAAGCCACAGCTCTTAAAGTACTCTATGCAGATATCTATTAGAGGCTTTCCATTGATCTCGAGTAAAGGCTTTGGTTTTTCTATGAGCCCCATGCGTTTTCCTAAGCCACCGGCGAAGACTAGAACTTGAGTCTTTTCGACTTCCCTTTTTAACTCATCGATTCTATTCACAAACAATTAGAGTCATGCTCTTTTATTAACATTTGCTATACTTACTCTCTGCGAATTCTGAAGCTGTTCTGAGCTCTTTTTACTACAATCCATACAACTATTGTCTCTAGTAAAGCTATTAAGGAGTAAGTAGCCATGAACATGAGTATCTCATGCATGCGTTTAATATTACTCTAGGGAATATTTAAAACTTGTCTTAGTAAAACAGCGATATATAGTCTCCCAGACTTTAAGCTTAAATAAAGACGTGTTTTAGAACTCTACGTGAGAGGAAGAGGCTTCTTCATAGCCTTTGAAGGAATAGATGGAGCGGGGCTCACTACTCAAGCTATTCTTTTGGAGAGGTACTTGAGAGAAAGAGGCTTTAACGTGATTTTGACTAAAGAGCCTACTGATGGTCTTTTAGGGGGACTTATAAAGGCTGCACTTAGAGGAGAGTGGAAAACTGATCCAGCTACTATTCAACTACTTTTCGCGGCTGACAGAAGTCACCACGTGAGGCATAATATTTTGCCAGCTCTCGAGGAGGGTAAGATTGTGATATGTGACAGATATGTTCTTTCAAGCCTAGCTTACGGCTCTGTAGACTTAGACTATAGATGGCTATACGAAATCAATAAAGTGTTCCCTGTGCCCGACATAACGATAATCTTAGATCTTTCACCTCAAATAGCTTTGAGCAGAATAGCTCGTTCTAGGTTCAGCTATGAACTCTTCGAGAATTCTCATAAACTAAATTTAGTGAGAAAAAATTACTTGAAGCTCGCCGGGGAATACGGTAACTCAGTAATCATAGACGCGAGTAAAAGTATAGATGATGTTCACTCAGAAGTAGTTAGGCATGTAGAGAGAGTGATTAAGGGGTCTTAGAGGCTGTAGCTTATTTGGAGGGCTTTCCAGTAGTTTTGCGGAGTCCCTATATCTAGCCATATTTGTCCTTTAGGAGGCTTTATTGCATAGACTTTGAAGTTCCACTCTATTATTTTTTGTATAGCATCAGTGAGCTCTATCTCTCCTCTTTTACCGGGACCTGTTTTCTCTAGAGCCTTCAGTATTACGGGGTCAAACGCATATATGGGAACTACGGCTAAATTAGAGGGAGGCTTTTCCGGCTTCTCGACTATCCTCCGGACTTCTATCACATCCTCTTCCTCTTCTCCAGGCTCTATTACTCCATAGATTCTGGGGTCTTCTACCTCTTTTAAAAGAAATACCGCTTCAGCTTTCTTGTGATAAAACACGTTTATTATTTTCTTTAGATGCTCGTTATTTTCTGAAAAAATAATAGCGTCTCCTGCGTGAACTATGAAAGGCTCATTTCCTACAAAAGCCTTCGCCTTCAGTACAGCATCTCCAAAGCCTCTCGGTTGAGGCTGATTTACGAAAACTAGCACAGAATTATCTATCTTTTCATAGAACTCCTCAATATCCTCTGCTACTACCTCCTTACCCTTTTTCCTTAAATGTTCTAGGAAATTGTAGTCTGGAGTAAAATGGTCTTCTATAGCTCTCTTCCCTCTTCCTACAATGAAGCAAAACTCTCTTATTCCCGCGTCATAAAGTTCTTCAAAGATTATTTGAAGAGTAGGCTTTAGAATAGTCTCTCCTCTCCTCTTATAGAATATAGGCATCATTTCTTTAGGAAGCTCTTTTGTTGTAGGGAGAAGCCTGGTACCTAGTCCAGCTGCCGGGATGACAGCTTTCTTAATCACGGTACATTACTTTACTGTGAACTTATATTTTTTCTGACCTCGCTCCTTCCTCAGATAGTCTAAATCTAAATACTCTGCTTGATGATAATCCTAGAGACTTCATGTATTTTTCAAGGTCTTTCGCAAAATTTTCTTCCTTCCCCGGCTCAACTAGTACTATCACGCTTCCCCCTCCTCCTGCTCCGCTCAGCTTAGCTCCTAGTGCTCCTTTCCTTAAAGCATAGTTTATAACTGCATTATTGTAGTACCCTGCTCCGTGCTTAAATCCAGCTAGCTTCATTGCGATATTCACCCACTTGTGGTTAATGTTCATTAGTCTTCCGAACTCAGTCCAGTTTTCCTCTAAGAGGGCGTACTTTCCTTTCATCGCAGTTAATCCGACTATTCTCATGGCCTTTAGTATCTTGGCGTCTTTAGGTTTCAGTACTCCCTTCTTAACTAACTCTAATTCTTTCATGTAGGCTGATCTGAATTTTCTGTGGACGCTGCCTGAGCTCCTTCTTACTCCGAGATAGGCTATGAGCAAAGGTATGTACTTCACGTATCTCTCTAATCTCTCATATGTAGTGAGAGGCTCTTTTCGAAGAGGTCTGTGGTATAGTTTTCCTCTAAAATCCATGTACGCGAGTCCTCCCATTAAGCATACGTAGCGGTCAGCGTAGCCGCAGGTTATTCCAGCTTTTTCTTCAGCTCTCTGAATAAGCTCCGCTAAGATATAGTCGTTGAGCTTCTTTCTGTCTAGCCTGTAGGTCTCCCTCAGCCCGTACATGAAAGCGGCCATAAGAGCAGTAGATCCGGCGAGACCTGCTTCTCTCGGTATTTCAGTCCAGTGTTTGCAGGATACTGGACGTTCTTCTATTCGGCGATATTCCTCTGGGAAATATTCCTTGATTACAAGGAGGCAGCTTTTGAAGAGGTCTAGTAGCTCTTCTTCGCT
>QMSB01000031.1 GCA_003650815.1 Thermoprotei archaeon
GTATGTCAAGTATATGATATAGAGATTGTAATTTATGATGATTTAGGGAAGAATGTCATTCCTAACGCTACAGTTAAAATAATAGTCAATAACAAAACATTCACTAACATCACTTCAAAGAACGGAAGCGTAGTTTTTACTAGGGTGCCTTTAGGAAAATATCCTATAAAAGTATACTACGATTCTAAGGAAGTATATAATGGTAAAATAGAGGTTACCAGATGGTCTTATAAGTTTTTATTAAGGACTAACACTGCCTTTTTAGAAATAACGGCTAAAGGGTCTAATAATCAAGCGTTAAAGAATGTTAAAATAAGATGTGTGAATACTTCAGAGACTTACATAACAGACGCTTATGGAAAAGCGATTATAGGACCATTACCTTATGGCACGTATATAATCAAAGTATCTTACAAGGACTTAAGGCAGATTTATAAGATAACAGTACCTCCTCAGAAGCACGTCATAATCCTTGATGTATTTTTTGAAGTAAATGGTGTTACCTTCTCTAGGGAGACGTTTTATGCTATAGTAGTAGGGTCTACAAGCACTATAGTTATGATCATAGTTTTAGTCTTTACTAAGAGAACTTTTTTCAAGAAAGAAGTTTCTAAGTAGTCTTAGTATATCTTTTCCATAGCTCTATATAGTAACGGACGACCTCTTCAATATTCTTTGATCTATTTACACCGCGACAGACCTTATCCACATAAACATAATATGTTTCTCCATCTTTTATTATTTCAGCTCGTGACGCTTTACCGTAAACTGGACGATTACTGACGTAGAAGGGGTAAAGTTTGCAGACAGTAGGTCTTTCATAATATATTCTGCAATAAGCTACAGAACCTATCTTTGTCAAAAAGGGGCAGCTACCATCAGCTCTAGGCATTAAGTAGTATTTATTTTTCATTTTTATAATAGGTGCATTATGTTTAAGTGCTAAAATTAAGGCTTCGTAATATGATAATGATACTATATATTCTCTGCAGCACTGACCGCAGCGTATACATTTCCAACCACTAATATCTTTCCACGGAACGTAGTGATGCCCTCTACCGTGCACTGCGTGAAACTTATAAGAGACTGATTTATATTGTTTTATAAATCGCTGTGATGAGGGTCTCCTCACGGAGTAGATGAAGAGAAGGAGGTGAACTGATTAAAATCAAATAAAATATTTAGAGGAATGCTGTTTCAAGTACTTTAATGCATGTGCACTTACGCTCTTTAGGGATTTTAGGTAGAATTTCATATAGCAACCTTTTAGCGTTTTCTATATTCTTTTTCATAACCTCTACAACCATTTTAGCGTCAACAACGTGGCCAAACCATATGTCATAGTCTGTAACTAAAGCTATTGTAGCGTAGCACATTCCAAGTTCTCTAGCTAAGTTTATTTCCGGTACGAGTGTCATTCCTATAATATCGCACTTAAATACTTCTTTCCATATCCAAGACTCGGCTTTAGTGGAGAAGCGCGGGCCTTCAATGCAGATGTATGTTCCCTTAGGATGCACTTTTATTCCCAGCTTTTCGGCAGCCGACTTAATTATTTCTCTTAACTCCGGACAGAAAGGCGCCAATCCTATCTGAATATGAGCTACTTTAGGCCCGTCGTAGAAGGAGTATACTCTGTTTTTAGTCATATCTACAAATTGATCAGGTAGAACAAAATCTCCCGGCTCATAGTCTTTTCTGAGACTGCCGCATGCAGAGACAGCTATTATTCTTTCTACTCCCAGCGAGTGCAAAGCCCAGATATTTGCTCTATAATTAATTCTGTGAGGAGGTATCTTGTGCCCTCTTCCGTGTCGAGGTAGGAATGCTATCCATCTATCGTCAATTTTGCCTACAATAATGTTATCTGAAGGAAGACCGTAAGGTGTATGTACTTTAATTTCCTTAGTCTCAGTGAAGAAGTCGGGGTCGTAGAGCCCTGAGCCTCCTATAACACCGATGGTTACTTTCTCTTTAAACTCCACACTTTCACCAGTAGATAATCTCGTAGAGATGTTTTAAGTTTTTAGGAAACTATTTATGAAAGCACCACATGTACTACCGTGGTCTTATGGAGTATCTAGTTAAGGATATTAAGTTATGGAAGAAAGGAGAGGAAATGATTTACTGGGCTGAAAGACACATGCCGGTACTTCTTAGGATTAGGCAGCGATTTAAAAAAGAAAAGCCCCTACACGGTATTAAGATAGGGGCGTCACTTCATGTGACAAAAGAGACAGCAGTTCTCGTTAGAACATTGGTAGCTGGTGGAGCTGAAGTATATTTGGTTCCATGTAATCCTCTTTCGACACAAGACGAAGTGGCTGCAGCATT
The DNA here is from genome assembly GCA_003650815.1 of Thermoprotei archaeon. Taxonomy (GTDB): domain Archaea; phylum Thermoproteota; class Thermoprotei; order Thermofilales; family B15-G2; genus B15-G2. The sequence continues at coordinate 2,335 of QMSB01000031.1, forward strand.
AGCTAACGAAGGCGTAGGTGTCTATGCCTGGCGTGGAATGAACTTCGAGGAATATTACATGGCAATAGGCAGAGTCATAGCTAAGAAACCTGCTATTACAATGGATGATGGAGCTGATTTGATTACGACCATACATAAAATATACTGGAAAGTAAAGGAAAAGGATGCCGAAATAGCATTAAAGGTCTGTAAAGGAGTTAATGCAGAGACCTTAGTTAAAAATATCAAGGGCGGTACTGAAGAAACTACTACAGGAGTCAATAGACTAAAAGCTATGGAAAGAGATGGAGTACTTTTATACCCTATTATTGCTGTCAACGAATCTTACACAAAATACCTGTTTGATAACCGATACGGCACAGGACAAAGTACTCTTGATGGGATCTTGAGGGCTACAAATGTATTGATAGCGGGAAAAACTGTAGTAGTATGTGGTTATGGTTGGTGTGGAAGAGGTATAGCTCTAAGAGCTAGGGGGCTGGGCGCATATGTAGTAGTAACAGAAGTTAATCCCATTAGAGCTCTTGAGGCAATATTTGATGGATTCACAGTAACCTCTCTCGACAAGGCAGCTGAAATAGGGGATATTTTCATAACAGCTACTGGTAATATCAACGTTATTAGAGGAGAACACATAATAAAGATGAAAGATGGAGCTATCCTAGCTAACGCAGGGCACTTTAACGTAGAGATTTCTCTTAAAGACTTAGAAGAACTCTCTGTTAAGAAAAGAAGAATTAAAGAAAATGTGGAAGAATACGAATTAGTAAACGGAAGAAAAATATACCTGCTCTGCGAAGGGAGGCTAGTAAATCTTGTCGCGGCAGAAGGTCACCCAAGCGAGGTCATGGACATGAGTTTCTCTAATCAGGCCTTAGCAGTAGAATATTTGATTAAGGAAGGAGCGAAATTGAAGCCTAAAGTATATAAATTGCCCAACGAGCTTGATATGAGAGTTGCTGAACTAAAGCTCGAAGCAATGGGAATCACAATAGATAAACTGACCGAGGAACAAAAGAAATACTTAAGTTCGTGGAGGGCTGGAACTTAATTACTGATAGTAATATACAGAAAAGTTTAAATGAATAATAGTAGTTTTTCTTGGGGGAGAAGAAGGTGTCAAAGTGGCTCATATGTGCTGCCTGGCCATACATTAATGCAGTACCTCACCTTGGGACACTAATAGGTAGCGTACTGTCTGCAGATGTCATTGCGAGATATTTAAGATTAAAAGGAGAAGAAGTAGTTTTCGTCAGTGGATCAGATGAACACGGGACTCCTATAGAAGTAGAGGCTATTAAGCTCAAAATAAGTCCTAAAGAGCTTACTGACAAGTATCATCAGTTAGTAAAAAAGCTTTTCGAGCGCTGGAATATCTCCTTTGATAATTATTCTCGAACAGAAAACCCAATACACGTAGACTTCGTAAGAAGATTTTACTTAAAGCTATATGAAAGAGGATATATTTACGAAAAAGAGATAGAGATGCCGTTTTGTTCTCAATGTCAAATGTTTCTACCCGATAGGTTTATTGAAGGGGAATGTCCGTACTGCCACTATAAAGGAGCTAGAGGAGATCAATGCGATAGTTGCGGGAGACTATTAGAGCCAACAAGGCTAATCAATCCTAGATGCAATATCTGTGGAGGAAAACCTATAATTAAGAGAACAAAGCACTGGTTCTTTGACTTACCAAAATTAGCCAATGAATTATATAAATACGTAGAAAATAATGAGAAACTGCCGCCTAATGCAAGAAACATGAGCCTGGCTATGCTTAGAGAAGGACTTAAACCTAGAGCGATAACTAGAGATAATAAATGGGGTATTCCAGCCCCGTTTCCTGGGTCAGAAGGAAAAACCATATATGTGTGGATGGAAGCTGTTCTAGGCTACATAACTGCTACAATAGAGTTCTTCAATAGGAGAGGTGAGGAAAACAGGTGGAAAGAATTCTGGCTAAATGAGGATACCAAAAGTGTCTATTTCATAGGAAAAGATAACATACCCTTCCATACTATAATTTTCCCTGCTTTATTAATTGCTTCTGGAGAGAACTATGTTCTTCCTTGGACCGTATCTTCAACAGAATATTTGTTATTCAGAGGGGAGAAGTTTTCTAAGAGTAGAAGGGTAGGAATATGGATTGATGAAGCATTAGAGCTATTTCCTGTAGATTACTGGAGATTCTCTCTATTAATCAATAGACCTGAAAATAAAGACTTTAACTTTACATGGGAAGCTTTTAAAGAGAGCGTAAATTCTCACTTAAACGACACCATTGGCAATTTCATTCACAGAACGCTAACTTTTATATACAAAAATTTCGGCTCGAAAATACCTAAAGTAAATAATCTTTTTGAAGAAGACGAAAAAGAGGTAAATAAAGTAAAGGGTATGGTACAGAAGGCAGAGAAGCTTCTAGACGACTTTAAGATAAGGGAGTCACTAATAACTATAGTCTCTATCGCAGCTGAAGGCAATAGGTACTTAAATGAGCGAGCTCCTTGGGACTTGATTAAAACTAATAGAGATAAGGCTGCACAAGTTATGTATGTTGCCGCCTATATAGTTAAAGTACTTGCGGTCACTCTATATCCCTTTATCCCGACAAGCGCCCAAAAAATATGGAACATGCTAGGATATGAGGGCGTCACTCGTGACTGGGGTGAAGCTTATATTTTACCAAAAGCTGGACAGCAAATAAAGAAGCCTAAGCCCGTATTTAAGAAGATCAGCGACGAGGACCTAAAGAATGCTCTACAGAAGCTCGAAGAGATCAGGCAGCGTAATTAGACTTAGACTGGTTTTCCTATTAGATAATAAGAATTTATATAGTGGATCTTAACCAAAATCTTTTCTCCAATATTCGCCTTCGCGTTTTTGATAACTACAGGCTTGAATGTTAAGGTTCTTCCAAGTAATGTTCCTTCTTTGCCCTTATCAGTAATTAAGACTTGCACCTCCTTGCCTAAATAGCGGAGGTTTCGCTCTAAAGATACTTTGTCAACTATTTCTACAAGAGTTTTACTTCGGTGTTTCTTAATGGGTTCAGAAACTTGAGGTAATCCTGGAGCTAATGTGAAAGGCCTAATGGTGTACCTTGCTACATGAACCTTGTCAGGCTTCAATTCTTTAATTAGAAGACAGGTGTTTTTAAATGCTGTATCGTCTTCGCCAGGGAAGCCTACAATGATATCCGTAGCAAAAGTTACATCCTCTAGAGATTTTACAAACTTTGATATTAACAATTTAAACTCTCTAATATTATATCTTCTGTTCATTAATTTTAAGACTCTATCATCTCCAGACTGAACTGGTATGTGGATATACTTATATATTCTAGAATCTCTCATTACTTCCACTAATTCGTTGACTATTTTGGCAGTTGTAGAAGGTTCCATCATGCTTATTTTAAGCCAGTAATCTCCCTGAACTTCACTCAAAATCCGCTTGAGAAGTTTAGGTAAACTGTAGTTTAAGTCTAAGCCATAGGCAGCAGCATCTTGGGCGGTTAAGTGTATATTCTTGCACCCAGCTTTAACGGCAGTTTTAATAGTTGAGATCACTTTTTCTGGAGGACAGCTAGTGACACGCCCCCTCGTGTAAGGCATAATGCAATAAGTGCAAGCACCTACACACCCTACTTCTATAGGTAATAAATAAGTTATCCCGCGAGGCTCGGGAAGAACGTTAAATTCACGCCGATAACTCCCTATAAGTATTTCTCTACTTGCTGAATCTAAGACTTCAGAGATCTTCTCGATAGCATTAGGCTCTACTAAAGATGCCCTAGGACATATGTCCGTTATTGTTGCTGGTCTTGCTTTAGCAAGACATCCAGCAACTACGATTCTTGCTGTAGTCTTTTTACAGAGCATGCGTAATCTTCTGAGAATTTTTCTTTCGGTATCTTCCCTTACAGCACAAGTGTTTATGATTATGATATTAGCGTCTACAGGATTGCTTACTATAGTTGCGCCTCTCTCCACTAATATAGTCTTAATTACTTCACTATCAGCCTTATTTAGCCAGCATCCATAAGTCTCCACATAGACTTTCATTTTAAAGCATGTATAATTTGGCAAGAAAATATATATTTAGTTCTGTTAGAAGCCTAGTGATAGTTATGCGAGCACCTTTAAGACTACTAATAATATCACTGCTCATAATTGTCTTAACATGGAATTTAAGTACATGTCAAGAGAACAATACTGTAAAAATCAAAAAAGATATCTACTTACGAGGAGGATACGTAATAATCGTAGATAGTTTAGAATTCAATGAGTCTTACTCAGGAAAAATGACTTTAGTTCTTCCAAGAGGATGGGGACACTACATAAATTACACTAAATTGATAGTTAGTGGAGGACAAGGAGAAATTAGCAGTATAAGTAACGATACAATAACGCTGTCTTTCTCTAACTGTAGGAAAGCTAAACTATACATAGCTATAGCTGGAGTTTATTTCTTCAGAGAAAAATATGTTGTGACAGTAATTCCAGCAGTTCTTGCTCCAAAGGAAATGCCAGCAATGACAGAAGTATATATTCATTATCCTGAAGCAACTACCATTACCCCTCCTGAGGGATTCAATATTACGGACAGCGTAGCGAAGAAGAGTTATGGATTACTAAAGGCGGGAACAAATATTCTGTTAAATACGAGCTTTTCATATGAGCGCACTTTCTGGATTGTCTGCTACGAGTTAAGAAGAGTGATAAGCATTCAAGACTACAGTAAAGCCACTATAGAGGACACATATACTTTAGCCAATGTGGGACCGAAGGAAGAAAGAGGTATTTCAATTAGTTTACCAGCAGGAGCTAAGGTTTTAAAGGTGAGAGGAGTCCTCGGCGAATACTTCGAAGGAGCCAAACAAGGGTACTACAGAGTAGAGAATCAGACCGACCTAGTGAAGTTAGATGTGGGGTTTAGGTATACTTTAGGAAGCGGAGAAAAGCTTATTTTGACAGTAATATATCAAGTTCCTCTCCGAAAGAGTAATGGTTACTATGTAGTACCGAGGGCTTTTAGTTCTAACGGCCTTTATGTAGTTAAGAGTAGAGTTAAAGTAGAAATTAAGGGGTCTCTTGAACAAATAGAACCCAGTCCAGAGACAATTCTTAAAGGGAATACAGCAATATATCGTAATAAGATTGTACCTATATCAGAGGTCTTAGAGGAGGGACTTGATCTGAAGTTAAAGTTTAGCACAAATATTCTTCAAGTATATGCTCCTCTAATAGCATTAGCCGCAATTATAGGACTATTAACTTGTGCAGGCTTTGTTTATTTAAGGGCCACTAAAGTGGAGAGGAAGACTGCTGTCTTTGATGAGCGGAAAACGGCTTTAGCAGACTTGGAAGAAGCTTTAGCTCACATAGCAGATATCATAAATAGAACGGAGGGTTTAACTAGGGCATTAAGCGAGAGAAAAGTTAGCAGAAGGGCATTTAAAGTCCAGGTGCAGGGACTTCAAAGAGATTGTAAAAAAATCTTAAGTGAAGCTAGAAATAAAGCACTTTATTTAGCTAAAATCGAGCCTAGAGTAAGGAGTATTGTAGTTAAATTGAGCAGTGATTTCGATAAAATGGAGGAGCTATACGAAGAAGTATTTAGTATCCTAAGCCATTACCCGACAAGAAAATCCGAAGTAAAAGAAATGGTCGACAAAGTAGAACAAGAGGTAATTAGACTTAAAAAAGTGCTTTCTACAATGGAAGAAAGGGTACTAGATATAGAAGACATGCTGTAATACTGCTAAATGACTTAAGATTAAATAATTTTATAAATCTCCCTGTTTATCTACTTGTGAAAATATGCCAAAGCCAGTAGTAGATGAAGAGAAGTGCATAGGATGCGGTACATGTGTTTCAGTATGTCCAGTAGGCGTCTATGAGCTTTCAGAAGGTAAAGCTAAAGTAGTAAACCCGGATGCCTGCGTAGGATGTAAAGCATGCGAAGCTCAATGTCCAGTAAACGCGATCAAAGTAGAGGAATAAACTTATGGGACGTATCGGGATACTTTTTCTAGATAATTTTTCTACCAAGAAGTTAATTAAAAGTAATGACCTAGTATTTTCGATATACGGTTTAGGTTACGTAGGTTTAACTTTAGCTGCAGTATGGTTACGGGCAGGAGCTAAAGTGATAGGAGTAGACGTAGACGCATCTAAGGTAAATGAGATAATGAATCTTCAGCATAAATTTGTCGAACCGGAAATAGAGGAGGCTATAAAGAGAGGGATTTCAGAAGGAAAGTTCTTAGCAACACTCGATGGTATAGCTGCGGCTAAGGAAAGTGACGTAAAAATAGTAACTGTTCCCGTGTACCTAAAGGACGGGGCTCCTGATTTATCTGCGATAAGAAGTGTTGCTGAAGTAATTTCCAAGGGAATTACTCGAGGAGACTTAGTGGTGGTCGAGTCATCTGTTCCTCCAGGAACAACCCTTTTCATCGGAAAAATTATTGAAGAAATGTCTGGGCTAAAAATGGAGGATGACTTCGGCTTAGGCTATAGTCCTGAGAGGATATATATTGGAAGGGGAGTACGCGATATAGAAGAGAGATACCCTAAGATAATTAGCGGAGTGGGGCCTAAAAGCACTAGAGCACTTAAGGCATTGTATGAAGTCGTGTGTAAGAAAGGCGTTCTTGAAGCAAGCGATCCTATAGTTGCTGAATTAGAAAAGCTGTTTGAGGGAGTATACAGGGACGTCAATATTGCATTAGCAAATGAGCTCGCTAGATTGTGTTCAGCGCTGGGAGTAGACTATAATGAGGTTAGAAAACTTGCTAACAGCCAACCATTTTGTCATCTTCACAAACCAGGAGCGGGAGTCGGTGGAGCTTGCATTCCTGTCTATCCATTATTCATTAAGAAAGCTGCAGAAGAGGTAGGAGAACCCTTAGAATTAGTCACTCTTTCTAGAAGCGTAAATCTCCGACAGCCTAAGCATATCTCTAATCTCTGTGTAAAAGCTACAGAGATCCTTGGTTTAAGTAAAGCTAGAGTAGCTATCTTAGGACTTGCTTTTAGAGGCGACATAGATGATACAAGGCTGTCACCAACATACTCGATAATAAACTGTCTACTAAACTCTATACGAAATTGCGACGTGATAGTTCATGACCCGTATGTAGCCTATGATAGAATTCTCTTAGACATGAATATTTCTCTTACACAGAATCTTCATGAGGCGCTAAAGTCAAGAAACATAGTAGTAATAGCTACTAATCACACGATATACTCAAATTTAACTCTAAGAGAAATTATGCAAACAACGGAGTCGAAGAAGGTAGCAATTATAGATGCCCATAATATAATTAAGGACTGGAAAAAACCTCCCAAAGGATGCGTTTATGTCGGATCAGGCAGGCCGTGGGTGATAAACATATGAATAAGGACAAGAATGTCTTTATTCACCCAACAGCTGTAGTAGAGGATGGAGCTGAAATAGGTGAAGGAACACGCATATGGCATTTTGTTCATGTAAGAAGTGGAGCAAAAATAGGCAAAAACTGTAACATAGGAAAGGACTGTTATATTGACGTAGGTGCTGTCATAGGAAATAATGTCAAGATACAGAACGGTGTTTCTGTCTACAGAGGAGTAATTCTTGAGGATGATGTTTTCGTCGGCCCCTATGTAGTTTTTACAAACGATCTTTATCCTCGATCCTTTAGTAGAGATTGGAAAGTTATCAAAACTATAGTTAAAAGAGGGGCTAGTATAGGGGCAAATGCTACGATTGTCTGTGGAGTTGTCATAGGAGAGTATGCGATGATAGGAGCTGGGGCAGTTGTCACAAAAGATGTTCCTCCTCACGGGCTCGTATATGGGAATCCTGCTAGACTTAGAGGATTCGTCTGTTACTGTGGTCGACCATTAAAAAAGCTCACTTATATAGATGAGACTAGAGTTAAGTATAAGTGTGATTATTGTGGGAAAATTGTAGAAATTGGGAGAAAATATTATGATAGAATGCTGGAGGAAAAATGCTTAGAGTAATTTGCTAAAAGTAAGATATAAATTCTATTTATCGAGGGAAAAGAGGATTACATGAAAATAGTAATGTTAGGTCCTCCAGGAATAGGCAAAGGGTCTTACGCAAAAGAGCTTTCTAAGAGGCTGAATATACCTCACATATCTACCGGTGATATTTTCAGGGAAGAGATAAAGAAAAACACGGACTTGGGAAAAAGAGTTAGAAGCTATGTGGAGAAAGGAGAGTTAGTACCTGACGATATAGTAGTAGAGGTAGTTAGGAGAAGATTATCAGAGTCAGACTGCGCTAAAGGATTTATCTTAGACGGTTATCCGAGAACGCTTAGACAAGCAGAGGAGCTCGATAAGATAACAAAAATAGACTTAGTGTTTAACTTCGTGGCTCCTTTAGAAGTTATCATAGATAGGGTGAGTGGAAGGAGAATATGTAGAAAGTGTGGTGCAATATATCACATTAAGTATAAGCCTCCTAGAAAAGAGGGAGTATGTGATATCTGTGGTGGGGAGCTATATCAAAGAGAAGACGACAAACCAGAGATAGTTAGGAACAGGCTCAAAATATATGAGGAGCAATTTAGACCGATAGTTCAATATTATAAAAATAAAGGCATTTTAGTGACAGTAAATGCTGCGCGAACAATAGATGAAGTTGTTAAAGAGTGTGTTTCGATAATTAAAAAATTAGAAAGCTATAAGGTTTAAAGCATTTTCGTATAAAATATTCTTTAAGGCTTTTTTACTTAGGTTAAGGGATATCAATGCATTTAAATGTTTTTTGTTTACTCCGAATTGTGTAGCATCGATATCAAGACACGGGAAGTCTGTTCCGAAAAGTACTCTATTTGAGAACTTTTCCAAGAACTCCTTAGAGTAAGCTGGATCCCTGGTTATCGCGTTTAAACCGGATCTAGCTGATAGGTCGGCATATAGATTGGAGTATTTTAAAAGTAGTTTTTCAACCAAACCTCCGGGTACTACTTTTCCTGTAGGGTAGTCTTCCTTATCAGGAGCCTCTGCTGATATGTGCTTCCACCATCCGGGGCCATGCAGAATAAACACGGTGTGAGGGCATTTCTCAAGTACGTATTTTAGCTTAACTATATCTGGGTTAAATTTGTTATCCATGTGGATTATGACGGGCATCTCTAATTCTCCTGCTTTCTCAAAAAGTTCTATGGATAATGGGTTATCTACCGGTAATTTTACCTTGAATTCTCCTAGGCCTTTACAGCCTCTCTTCTTAAAATCTTTTAAAAGTTCAGAGGCTTTAGGGACTCTAGGATCTATAGAGCAGAATGGTATCAATCTACACGGATATTTTTTACATATTTTGATTACTTCATTTGTCGAAATAATGTTAATATCAGCTTCTATTTTTCCAGGAAGGGGTAGTAGCCAGGTAGCAGAGAGGTTTTCCTCATCTATGTATTCTAAAAGCTCTTTAAGACCTACTCTTATAAAGCCTTTTAAAAGGGGTGACCAGGATTTTACGCTACCTATGTGGGTATGTATGTCGATTACTTTTAGCTCTTGGTACATAGAGCCCACCTTTCTACGGAGACCCTATTTATCCTTGTCAGTAATTATATAACATTATCTACTTCTTCAAACCTTGCTAGCCTTAAAGAAGTACAGCGGCCCTGCTTTCTGAATAGAGGGTTTATGATAACCTTCTCTGTCAAAGAGCCACTTTAACCTATTTTTATCGGGCGGAGTTACTCCGCCAAATAGTTTAAGAAAAGGCTCTATAATATTTGGGGAGTCTGGGCGTTCTCTTAAAGGATAACTTCCATAAATTACTCCTCCGAACTCTAATAGCGTATAGGCTTTGGAAATTAGTGTTTCTATGTCATAAAGCCATGTAACTGGTGAAATAAAAACTATAGCAAATATTGGTTCACTTATGTATCTTCCTGCTCTAAGAGGATCTCCGTGAATAAAAACTACATTATTTACTTTTTCTGTTTTCAAGTAGTCTCGTGCTATTTCAATGCATTTTTCATCAGCTTCTATTCCTATTACTTTTCTTTTTGAAATCTTAGCGAGCTCTAGGGAGCTTCTTCCTGTTCCACTATTTAACTCCAATATTGAACCTATTTCAGGTATTTTGATTTTCCTACCTATTTCTCTTACAGTCTCTGCATATAGGGAGGATTCCATGAGGAATTCCAGCAGCATTCTTACACAGCCCATTTCTTCTCTTTCAAAGTCTTCTACGATTGAGATAAGATCATCTACTACAGTTTCTAAAGCTTTTTCAAGTTTTTCTTCCCACGAGGACTTAACTATAGGGGTAAATATGTGCCTTGAAAGAAGTTTTTCAGTTACTTTTAGAATACTATCTTTTTCCTTAAAATCTATATCTACCTTAAGTAATTTGTTTCTTAGCTTTGGAAGACATGAAAATATGATAGGAGTTAATCTGTTATACTCTCTAGCTAAACTTCCTGAGAGAATAGTCATGTTATCTCCTCAAATTTTATAACTTCTCTTTTTTCAAGAGCTAGTAAATATTCTATTAGTTCTCTAACTGAAAGAGAGTCCTTATATCTCATTATCTCGTAGAGTGGCTTGCCCTGCATTTTAATTATCTCATCTATGCTAGAATGAGGATACATTTTTTCAATAATATTTCTAATTAAAGCATAGTATTTTACAGCGCGGTCATCTACTTTATATGTAACGCTCATTGACGATAGTATGAGCGCTAGAAAATCTTTGTATGATTCTGAGGGAGGATAATTTAGGAAATAGTCTAAGAACTGTAAAGCTTTATATAGAGTTTCTATTTTTATTTTATCTTTGGTTTCATCTATACTTTTAAGCATTATATTGAACCATTCATAAATATTATTTGATAGTTTAGAAAACGCCATTTCTAACTCCACTTTATTTAGAACGCCCTTTATCATCACATGTATTTGTTCTTTGTAGCCCTCAATGACTAGATCTCTATCTTTTAGAACTAGTTTGAATGCTTTTATATTGTTTAAAGATGTCATGTACTTAAGGGGGATTGTGAAAGTTTTTCCTGTTTCTAACGGTGTTATTAAGCTATATACTCTAGAGCCTCTTTCGTGTCCGTGAGCATCAATATATATTATAAGAGCATGGTCTCGGTGTATGTCTACTACACCAGTCATTCCAAGAGGACTGTTTTTGGCTGAAAGTAAGATGTTTTCATCTACTTCTACGGGAACCCTAGACTTGCAAGCAGGACAGTATACGTGAATAATTTTCTTCATACTTAATCACTTCGTATGTATTATATTGCTTTAAGATATAAATTGTTTAAGTTTTCATAGGCGTCAAGCATCCAGTCATTCAGTAGTTGGATTGTCTTAATTTAGAAAAATTCAGATGGTTGATCCCTTGTCATTCAGTCAGGCTGGAGAGTACTCATCATCAATGTCATAATGATATAGGCAATAAGCTTAAATATCTTTATCGAAATACTTTAACCCAGCCCGGTGGTGTAGCGGTCAAGCATGGGGGGCTCTGGACCCCCAGATCCCGGGTTCGAATCCCGGCCGGGCTACCACAATAGTTTTATTTTCTAATTAAGTTATATCCCGGATGTCAAGTAGAATTTGTGCAGGAGATTTTATGATGGTAGGATTCCAAGGAACACATATTTCTCGTAGTTTGAGAGGCTTTCTGGAGGATGTTAAACCAGCAGGAATAATACTATTTAAACGTAATGTTGAGAATAGAGAGGGACTTACTAGGCTTATTCATGAATTGAATTTTATTTTAAGTGATCCACTCATAGCTATTGACGAAGAGGGAGGTGACGTCTCACGAATTGATTTTATTACACCTATAATAAGTCACATGGGTTTAGGAGCAACCGGGGATCCTAAGGTTGCGTACAAAGCAGCAAGTATTATAGGGAGAGAACTTAGACTCCTTGGAATAAACATCGACCTAGCGCCAGTTCTTGACGTAAACGTCAACCCAGAAAATCCGATAATAGGCTCTAGGTCCTTTGGAGAAGACCCTGAAAAAGTGGCTATATTTGGTGAAAACTTTATCAAAGGGCTACTCGACTCCGGTGTAATTCCTGTAGCTAAGCATTTTCCAGGACATGGTGATACTTCGGTAGATTCTCACTATGATCTTCCAGTGATCCCTCATAGCTATGAAAGGCTTCTCCGAGTAGAAGTCTTTCCATTTATAAAGGCTGTGAAAGCTGGCTGTCCAATGATAATGGTAGGACATTTAGCGGTTCCAGCAATAGATGAAGGTCTCAAACCAGCGTCTCTTTCAGAAAAAGTTATCAACGGCTTCTTGAGAGGATTTCTTAGTTTTAATGGAGTAGTTATAACCGATGATTTAGAAATGAAAGCTGTTGCTGAAAGATACGATATAGCTCAGGCATCAGTTAAAGCACTTGAAAGCGGAGCGGATCTTGTCCTAATATGTCATACTCGGAGACTACAAGAAGAGGCTTATAACGCTATTGACAATGCTCTTAAAGATAGCAATTTTTATAAAAAAGCTATTATTAAAAAGAAGAGGATCGCAGAGCTTAAGTCTAAAATAAAGTCATTTAAGCCAGAATATAAAATGGTTGACACAAAATTAGCCTATCATGAGAGTCTCGAAATAGCTAAAAAATCTATCACGGTAGTCAAGTGGGAAAGGTTAAAACAGTTATCGTGTAAGCGTTGCTTAATACTTTATCCTATGGAAATTAAAGGTAAGATGAGCTACTTTATTGAAAGATTACATAATGTGAGAAAGACTTTGGAAATAATCGTCTTTCCTATTGATGATGGAAAAATTAAGAGCAAGGACTTAGTCGAGAAGCTATTCACTACAGAAACACTATGCATAATATTTACGAAAAAAGCGGAGAGAAGTGTGGCTCAAAAGGAAGTAATAATGTGGCTAGGAAAAAGAGAAAACGCGGTTTTCGTATCAGTGAATACTCCCTATGATATAAGAGTTAATCCTAACATAAAGAATTTTGTGGCAATTTACTCCACGTCAAGAGTTACCTTAGATGCCTTACTTAAACTATTAACGGAAGATATTGAAGCACTCGGAACACTTCCAGTAACCATATCAGGAGTAGCTGAAAGAGGATATGGTATTAAAACCAGCATCAAGGTATTTTAGTCAGTGGTACTCCCTTTCTTCATTGATCCGAAAGGCGCTTTTCATCATCAAGATAACTCTTCTTAGCCTTTAATAAAGATTTCATACTACAAAGCTTATAAAAAAGAGCTGATTAGTTATCACCTATGAAGAATCTCTGGGCTCCTTGGCGAATAAAATACGTGAAATATAAGGCTTTAGTAAAGAATGAAGGTAGAAAATGTTTCTTATGCGAAATACCTAAAGAAAATAGGGATAAAGAAAATTTCATTATATATAGAGGTAAGCACTCTTATGCTGTATTAAATATATTTCCTTATAACAATGGTCACACGCTGGTCGCGCCTTATCGGCATGTAGTTTACTTGGGCGAGCTTAATGAAAACGAGGTACTAGATTTACTAAACACTCTGAATCTTATAGTGAAAGCAGTACTTAAAGCGTATAGACCTGACGGTTTTAATATAGGCATAAATATTGGCAAAGCTGCTGGAGCTGGCGAAGAACACTTACATATACACGTAGTTCCGAGATGGCATGGAGATACAAATTTTATGGCAGTACTTGCCGAAACTAAGGTTATTCCAGAGGGGATATACGATACTTACGAGAATATGCGAAAAGCGATAGAAGAGACTATCTCATCGGCAACTTAATATTGAGTTTTCGTGCTAACTCTTTATATCGGTTACGTACTGTTACTTCTGTGACCTGAGCTGCTTGAGCTACTTCTTTTTGAGTTCTTACTTCACCTGAAAGTAATGAAGCCACGTAGATAGCAGCGGCGGCGAGACCTGCTGGATCCTTTCCTGCAGTAATTCCTAGTTTTTTAGCTTCTTTTAAAATTTCTATAGCTTTCCTAATAGTTGTCGCACTTAACTTAAGGCTCTCTCCTATCTTTGGAGCAAAGTCTATAGGATCAGGTAAAGGAACCTTTATAGTGGCTTCCCTCAGAAGAAGCCTGTAGCATCTAGCTACATCTTTTCGTCCTGCCCTTGTATACTTTGCTATTTCATCTAGAGTTCTAGGCATTTTTAGCTGACGGCAGGCAGCGTAAATAGATGCTGCCATAACGGACTCTATAGAGCGTCCTCTTACAAGGCCTGATTCAAGGGCACGCCGGTAGATTTCTAAGGCCTGCTCTTTAATTGTTTTAGGAAGACCCAGTTGTGCGGCTAGTCTTTCTAACTCTTGTGCAGCCTGCTGAAGGTTTCTTTCGATTGAAGACTGGCTTCTAGCTCTTATTTGCCATTTTCGCAATCTTAGTATCTCTATTTTTCTCTTCAAGTTAAGTTCTCTTCCTGAAGCATCTCTAGCTCTCCAGTCAATTACTGTCACAAGGCTGTCGGGAGTAACTCTTGTCATAGGTGCGCCTACACGGCTTCTTCTCTCCCTTTCTTCAGGAGTAAATGCTCGCCACTCAGGTCCTCTATCTATTGAACGATCAGTTATTACCAGACCGCAGACAGCACATATGAGCTCTCCGCGCGTATAGTCTAAAATGAGTTTATCACTACCGCAGGCTGGACATTTCCTGATATACTCCCCCGTTTCAATAACTTCTTCTCTACTCATACAATCACCCTTACCGAACGCTTAAATAAGGGTGCTTCACTAATATATAAACATTCCGATTTATTAAATTTTTCTATATCTATAGTTAAAGATTTTCGACAGTAGACTACATAGTATTAACCTAGTCTTGATATAATAATAGAATTTAAATCTATTATATTTAGAAATATTCTCTAAGAC
>QMSB01000032.1 GCA_003650815.1 Thermoprotei archaeon
GTCTAGTTCAGTGTTTTTTATGCATCCTATGAAGCCTGCTTTTCCTAGGGTGGAGGTGTGTCCTGAGAAGTATGTTTTGTTGTCTTGTTGTAATATGCTTGTTATGTTGTCTCTAGTGTTGTGTTTGATGAGAACTGCCCAGCAGTTAGGCACATAGAAAAAATTGGTTTTGGAATATAAGTGTTATTTGGTGTTTATTCTTGGAGTTTTGATGCTATGTCGTTTATTTCTTCTATTATGTGGTTTATGAAGAGTAGTGTTTTCTGGTATGTGTTTAGTGTATGTGTTTTTGTTTGTTCTATTTTGTTTATTTCTTCTTGTATTGTTTCTGTTCTTATTATGATTGCTCCCTTTACTTCTTTGAATCTTTCGTTTAGGTTTTGTGTTTCTTCTAGGATTTCTTGGACTCCTGTTTTGAGTTTTTCTAGGGAGTTTAGTAGGTCTTCGAATAGTGTTGATATTTGCTGGAGTTTTGGTGGTTCTGTTGGCCTGTAGCTTGGGAATATTATTTCTGTTTTTGTTTGGTCTTCTGGTTTTTTCATAGTGTTTAGTATTTCTGCTATTGATTTTACTACTTTTGCTGTTTCCCTGTAGTTTGTGTAGATTATGTTTTGTGTGTCTATTAGGTGGTATTTTTTCTTTAGTTCTAGGTTTTGGGATAGTATTTTTAGTCCGTTTAGTATTTTCTCTATTCTTAATAGGTGTTTGTTTAGGGATTCTGTGTTTTCTTCTAGTTTTGTGAGGTAGTCTTTTAGTGTTTCGCGTACTTGGATTAGTTTTAGGCGGAGTTTTGTTATTTGGAGGTATGAGACTGTGTCTTCTTCTAATTCTCCTAATATGTTGCTTATTAGGTCTAGGTATTCTGTGATTAGTTGGGTTAGTGTTTTTATTTCGGGGGATGCTAGTATATTGTCGTGTGTTTTCTTTACTGCGTCTGAGTATTCGAGACATCTTGATAGTATTTTGAGTGCGTTTATTTCCATTAGGTGGAGTATTATGTTGCTTGATATTGGTGTGTACTTGTGTAGAGTTTTTGATATTTCTCTCAGTTTGTCTCTTGTGGAGTAGGCTGATATTTCTTCTGTTATTTTCTGTGCTAGTCTGTGTAGTGGTGTTCCTCTTAGGTCTTGTTCTATCCAGTTTGTGTGGTAGAAGAGCGAGTATGTTTGTATGCTCCAGTAGGAGTATGCGTGGCTGTATCTTTGTTTTAGGCGTGTTACTAGGTCGAATAGTGAGTATGTTTCTCCGTCTACTACTACTTCTCCTGGCTCTACTCCTATTGAGTAGACGTATGCCATTAGGCTGCTTTCTCTGCCTAGGCATTCTGCGAAGAGGACGTTTTCTCTTATTTCTGGTGTTAGTAGTGCTCCTACGCTGTAGCTTATTTTAGATTTTTCGAATGCTTCTAGTACGCTAGTGTTTGCTGCTAGTATTCCTATTGATCTTCCTCCGAAGCCTCTTCTAAGGTGTTCGGCTATTACTCCTGGGTTTAGTTCTACTTTTTCTCCCATGCTTGATAAGTAGTCTGATACTAGTGTTAGTGCTTGATTGAAGTAACTGTTTTCTCCTAGTAGTGTGTCTACTATTTGCTGGCTTAGTCCAGGATTATACTCTATTGTTATGCACTCTGCGTATCTGTTGAAGAAGGTGTCTATTAGTTGTCTGAAGTTGTTTAACCAGTCTACGCCTAGTGTTTTCATGAGGCTTGTTATTGTTCCTATGTTCTCGAATATTTCTCTAGAGGGCTTGTCTAGAAACTCGTTTACAAGTATTCTTAGTTTTCTCTCGGGGATGTTTATGTATATTCGGAAAGGCTTTTCTGCTGGATGTACTAGTGTTTTTTCAGCGTCTTTAAAGTCTTCTTCAAGTGTTTCTAGTGCTTCTTTGAGTCTTTCGAGCTTGTATTTTGCTTTCTCGTAGTAGTTTTCTACTGTGCTTAGTGTTTCTTCGTTTAGGTCTTCTTTTATTGAGCGTAGGTATCTTTCTAGTATTTGTGCTTTCTTCCTGTCTTCTTTTTTAAGGAATTCTTGTAGGTCTTTTAGCTGAGTTATAGCGTTTTCTATTTCTTCTGCTATTATTATAATGTATTTGCTGAACCACTCGTCTAGTGTGTTTTCTTCTTGTGCTCTTCGGTACTCGACTTCCATTGTTATCGTCTGGTTCTTGGGTAGTATTTTTCTCCCTATTTCTAGTAGTGCTGTGTATTTGGTTATGTTTAGTTCTTTTAGCTTGTTTTCTAGCCTGGCTATTACTTTGCTTAAGTTTCTCTCTGCTTTCTTTGATAGTATGTACCATGATAGGAGGGGTATGTTTGCTGAGAGCTCCATGAAGGATAGTGTTGCTATTCCTGTTGTGACTATTCCTGTTAGGAAGTTTGCTAGGTCTATGAATAGTGTGTCTATTATGAAGTCTGCTACTAGTCTATTTATGTCGTCTTTTGTGAGTCCTCTGTAGTCGTTTTGTAGGAGTACTATTGCTTTGCCTATTGGGGCTGCTTCTCCCACGGAGTCTCTTAGTAGTAGTATTTCTTTGAGGAGGGCGTAGGAGTTTGCTACTACTTCTGCTGCTTCTTTATCTGGGTGTGGTAGTATTAGGAAAGTGAATACTGGTGTTGCTGGGACTATGTCTTTTATCATAGCTATTATCGGTATTAGGAGAGACGATCCTGTTCCTCCTCCAGCCGAGGCTATGATGTATATCATTGGCTGTTCTGCTCCAGCTATTATTTTCTGTAGGGTGTCTTTGAAGTCGTTATATTTTAGTCTGACTATTGCTGCTCCTAGTGCTCTGTTTCTACCTAGTCCTCCTACTCCTAGTATTGTTCTAAGTATTTGGTCTGTGTAGCCTATGGCTATTAGCTCTGATCTAGCTGGTGGTGTGAGATATTTGACTACTATTCTGTTGCTTTCTAGTAGTGGGCTTAGCTCATTTTGCTTAATGAATTCGATGAAGTCGTCTACTGTATTTTTATCTGACTCGAATATGCAGAAGTGTAGTGATGTGTGTTGTATTAAGGCTCTTTTACCTAGTCTCGCTAAGAAGTGTTCTATTAGTTCTCTAACGATGTTTGTTCCAGTTGTTCCGAGCCCGATTACTATTCGGGGACTTAAGATCGCTTCTCTACTCATTTTCTCACCTTACTTCTATAGCTGTTCTCTCTGCTTCTTTACACGATTTTTCTACGTTGCTGTAGCTGGCTTCTAGCTCTTCTTCAATGTCTTTTAGCTCACTTGTTTTCTCTACTTTTCTCTTGAGGGCAATGAAGTCTTCTGTCCTGCTTACAACGTTATCTATACTCTTCATTATTTTCTCTATTCTCTTTACTCTTCTAAGCATTTTGCTCTTATATCCTCTCTCTAAGCTAACAGGAATACTCACTGTGGTGTCTCTGATGTCTCTTAGTCCTTGGCCTAAGCTGTATGTTAAGTCTCTCTCTGCTAGTATTTCTGTGAAGTCTTCTTGAATCGTGCCTACTTTTCCGTAGGCTTCGGCTATATCGATTAATCGGGATAGTGCTCTTTTTGCTTCACTGTTTTTGTGGCTTAGGTAGAGTGCTATAGCTGACTGCCCTGTGAATGGTACTAGGAGTAGTATTATGTAGGCTTCTGGGACTAATAGTACTCTAATAGGTGCGTTTGCTAGTGATGCTCCTGCAATTATAGTGATTATTGTGTAGAGTAGTAGGGATGGTAGTAGGTATTTTATGTTTCTTCCTCCAGCTAGCTTAAGTGTTGTGTATAGTAGGATTAGAGTAGATGAGGCGAGTACTATTAGTCCTACTAGGTCTAGGAAGAATTTTTGCTGGGGTTCAAGTCCCTGTAGGTAGAGAATGCTTGGGTTTAGTGATGTGTGTGAATGGGGATTAGTTTGAAGCATAGCTATCACTAGTATTTTATTCTTAACTGATTTAAATATTGCGCTGTAAAGACAGGTACTTAGTAATGTAGCTGATAGCTTGGTTACTTCTTTAAGTATTACTGGTTAAGTTGTGTAATTTGTAGTTAAGTTTAATAGAGTAGTAAATGCTAGTATAGTGGTATGTCTCAGGATTTAGTTGAGGTTTATCCTGTTGATGCTCCGTGGACAAACTACTTTAAGAGAGAGTTTCTGGATATTAGTGTCAGTAAAGCTCCTTTCTCACGTCTAGTTTTCTTGAGTTATACTGATGAGAGTGAGTTGAGAAGTGTTGTGGAGGACGGGGACTTAGTTGTCTGTAGTGTAGATTTCTTGGGGAGGGTTTCTTTGAGGTCTTTGCTTTCTCTTGAGTGGCTTAATGAAGTGTCTTTAAATATTGTTTACGTTAATTCTAGAGAGGTTCTCGGTCCTCCTTATGTACGTAGGGCTGATGTACATTCTTATGTTGAGCTCTTTAAGACTCTAGTTATTAATACTTTTCTTGTTAGGGGGAGGCTTGAGACTTTGACTGATGAGAGTTCTTCTGCTAGTCCGTTTAGTCTGCTGAGTAGGCTTTCTTTTCTTACAGTAGTTGAGCTTAAGTTAGGTGGCCTGAGTTTAAGTAGTTTGAGGAAGGTGTTTCGTTTTAAGCTGTTGCTTAGGAAGAGGTTTGTTGAAGAAAAGTTCGCTGATTCTGTCTGTAGGGACTGTAGGCTTCTTGCAGTAAATCAAGGTGTTCTCGACTACTCTACTGAGCTGAAGAATGTTCTTGGAGAGGTCTGGGGCGGTGAGTTCGGGGAGTATGATTATGTGTGTGTTGTTGACCCGCTTCTGTCTAGTGGTGTTCCGCGGAACAGTACTTATGTACTGCTTTTTATTCCCTTAAAGCTTAGGTGTAGAATTAAGTAAAGGAGCTGGTGTAGGCAAAAGAATATATTTATTTAGCGGATAGTATTTGAGGGGTTTGTTGAGTAAGAGTTTATCTAAGTATAAGTTTATTAGTGACTTAAAGTATTGTTTAGAGAAGCTTTCTTCTGAGTCTATTGACGACCGTGTAAGCCAGATAGCTAGTAGTCTTGAGGGAGAGTCTCATAGAGTATTTTTCAGAGATCTTAAGGGCCTGTTAGAGGATTTATGTAAGGCAGTTGATCTTGTTTCAAGTGGGCGTGCTGTAGACTCTAGTCTTTTAGAAAATATAGGCTATAAGTTGGATGAGCTTGAGAGTGTTTTAGATAATTTTACTCGTAATATGAGTATTTTAATTAAATATGCAGGGAGCTTAGTTAATGTTTTCCCTGAGTTCGCAGGTATTCTTAATGTCTTGAAGGGTTACTCTCTGAAGTCTTGTAGTGTTAGTGAAGCACAGGAGATTTTATCTAGTGTGTCTTATTTGCTGGATGAGCTTATAAAGCGTGTTCTTGATGAAGGAGTTGTTAGGGCTCTTTTAGGCAGGGAGATGATAACTGAGGCTTTTCAGGCTTTTTCGTCTATTAAGAGTACTTCTGATTTTCTTGATTATGTGCTTTTACTGAATAAGAAGGTTGAAGTGACTATTTCTCTTCTGCGTGCCTTGTACTGTATTTATTCGCATGAGTATGTTAGGAAGTTCTGTAATATGTTTAGGTGTGAGAGTAGGTGTGTGATTGTTTCTCGTGATTTTGCTAGTAGTATTGAGAGGCTTTTAGAAGACTTGTATAGTGTGACGTATTATGGGGATAAAACAGTGTTTAGTAGTACTGTGAGGTATTTGGAGGATATTTTGTTTGATGTTGTTAGTAGTCGTGCTAGGCTTCTTGAGGTTTACTTTAATTTAGCTGAAGTATATTTGAGTTTAGTTAAGTGTATTAGGAGAGATCTGGAGGTTCTTGAGGAGAGCGGCTTTATTAGGAGGAGTGTGTCTAGGCTTTTAGTAGATGATATTTCGGAAGTAGATGAGGCTATGAGGAAGTTTAGCTGGGATACTATTATTGGGAGTACTAGGATAGCAGTTAGTGAGGTTAGGGAGAGTGTAGGGTATTTTGATCTCTGCTACCTCTAGTTAATGGAGTGTTGTGCTGTTTAGTGAAGGTATATTTTTATCTGCTGTTTTGTTAGTGTGTGGAGTACTTGGATGTTGTTGAGGAGTGTTATTTGTGTAAGGATTTTGTTGAGGTTGCTAGGGGTAGGGTTTGTGTGTTTGTGTTGCCTTGTTCGCTGAATCAGGCGGATTTGTTGTTGTCTAGTAGGGTTTATTCTTTTTCGTTGCTGGATGCTTTGTGGACTGTTTTGACGGCTGTTGTTTTCTCTGATTTTGTTGTTATTCCTCATGATGTTTTGCCTGTATGGGAGGGTAGGGTGTTTTTGGAGTATCTTTTGGAGAGGAGGGTGATTAAGGCTGTTTATGCTGAGAATACTGAGGGTATTTTAGAGGAGTTTTGTTTGCCTGGACTTGGGGTTTGGGAGAGGCTTGTTGGAGAGATTTTGGGAGTGCGGTCTGAGCTAGAGGCTACAGTTAGGGGTGAGATTTTAGTTGAGGAGGGGTGGGTTGAGCAGAGTTTGCCTAGAATTATAGGTGTTGTTGAGGAGTATGTTGGGGAGGAGCCTTACTTGGAGGCTACGTTAAGGCAGCTTCGGGAGTTAGAGAGGTTGGCTAGGGAGAAGCCTGGGAGGAAGACTATGTATGGTTGTCTTTGGACTGCTGGCTATGTTCTTAGGTGTTTGGAGGAGATAGGTTGTCCTCTTGTTTTTTATCCTCAGTCTTTTTGTAGGGCGTATTTGCTTAGGAACCACTATGTGAATTTGAGGAAGTTGAGGTCTGTTGTGTTAGCTGAGAGTCTGCCTGTAGTGGCTTTGTCTAGTGTTTTTGGCTCGCTGGAGGTCTTGGTGTTAGCGACTCTTTTAGATCATCAGCCTTCTTTAGAGCAGTTTCCTGACTATATAGAGTGGGCTAGGAGTAAGGCTAAGCAGGTGAGGCTTAAGTTAAGTAGTTTGCTGAGGGAGCTAGATAAGTTTTATAGTGTTCGCGATGATCAAGAGAGGATTAAGTGTAAGTATAGGATAAGTCAGCTGGCTGGAGAGCTGAGGGAGGAGGTTCAGGAATGTATGGCTGAGGAGAAGTTGAGGAGGATTTTGGATAAAATATTTATGGCTGTAGTTTCTGCGGCTGCTGAAGAAGCTTTAACTCAAGTTTTACCAGTACCTGTGTCTCTGTTGGCGTTTACTGCTCCGGTATCGTTTTTTGCTCCAGTAATTACTTCCTTGGCTGTAGAGTTTTTGATTCAAAAGCTGAGAGAGCTGTTTGGGAAGCCGGGCCATACTGTAGTTAATAGTGCGGCCACTGTATCTCAGTTGATAGTAGTTGATAAGGATACTAGGAGGAGGTTGATGAAGTATATGAGGGAGAAACTGAGGATATGTGTGAGTGAGGATTTCTTAGTGAAGTGGAGTGAGTTTAGGTATAGGACTTCGGCTATATGCTTTAGGGATGTGTCTTGAGGTTATTGTCGGCGGGTGTTTGGAGTTAGGGTTTCTTAAGGTATATTATTTTAAGGAGGAGTCTTTTTCTCCATAGTAGGATTGCTGCTACTATGGCTATTATGGTTATGGAGATTCCTGCTACTAGGTATATGTTTGGCTGTTTTTGTTCTTTGTACACTACTGTTATTTCTGTGTAGTTTTTCATGTTGTTGGTTTCTGCCCATATTATGTAGTGTCCTTCTGGTAGTTTTGTTTTGTATGTGAATTGTCCGTTTTTGGCTGTTATTTCTTGTTTTTTGATTGTTCCTTTGCCTAGTTGTTCTATTACTACTGTTATTTTGTAGTCTAGTGGGGGTGTTGTTTTGCCTGTTACTTGTATTTCTTCTTGTGTTGTGTATGTTTTCTTCGTTGTTTTTATTTGTATCCATGGTTTTACTTTGAATGTCATTTTTGAGTCTATTTTTTCTTCTAGTAGGTTTAGTGTATATTGTTTTGTGTATATTTGGTGTGTTAGTGGTATGTTTAGGATTGTTGATTTGAGTGTTATTGATGTGTCTAGTAGTATTTTTGTTTGTAGTTTTAGTGTAGTGAAGTGGATCCAGTATTCTGGCTGTGTTGCTGTTGTTTCGTAGAGTTTTGTGAATGTTCTTTCTGAGAAGACTACTGTTTTTTGTTTACCTGGTTCTGTTGCTGTTAGTGTTAGCTGTGTGTCTAGTTTGAGGCTTACTGTGAGGTCTATTGTAGCTGGTAGCTGTAGTCCTGTTATTTCAGTGATTGATATTGATGAGAATGTTTCCTCTAGTGTGCCTACTCCTGGTGTGTAGGCTGTGAACTGTCTTTGTGCTAGTGTATATTCTCTTGTTTCTTCTCTGTAGGTTATTTTGAGCGTGTATTTAATGGATGTTTTTGCTGGGGCTGGTTTTGTGTATATGTGTCCTCTGATATTTGATTCTCCTACTGCGAGGTAGAATACTCCTCCTACTCCTAGTGATCCTTCTATGTTTACTGTCATTTCTAGTATTATTGTGTAGTTTAGTCCTTTTATTCTGAAGACTTCATATGTTTTTGCTTTACTGAAAGAGTATTCTCGGGAGAAGCCTTTTAGTGGGGCTGAGTATGTGTTGAGGGTTAATATTAATATTAATAGGAATATTATTGGGGCTGTTTTTCGAGTGTTCACGATAGATATAGGTTTTATACTGAATAAATAGTTAATTTTTATGTGGAGTGAGAGTTGTTGTAGTGTACTATATTGGCCATTTTTCTAAGTTGTATGCCATTGTCCAGAACATGTACTCGTATTTTGATGCCGTTTTGAATATCTTTAAATACTTTTTGTAGTTTTCTCCATTCCATAAATTATCTATTATTGTTTTTAATTCATTTAAGAGGTCTCTATATTCTTTACTCAAGTATGCCTGACACCATTCGCGGTAGAGCTCTACGGGGTTGCTGTCTAATTTGTTTCTGTGTTTTTCTGCTATTTCGAGGTACGTCCAGAAGCATGGTAGTGTTGCTACTAGTCCTTCTAGGGAGGTTCCTTGGCTACAGGTAGTGTAGAGGAAGTTCATGTATGCTAGTGCTGTTGGCGCGGGCTCTGTTTCTATTACTTCGCTTAAGGATAGTCCTATTTTCTTTAGTATTTTCTTGTAGTTTTCTATTTCAATAGTTGCGTCGAGGTATGCTATCTTGAGGGCTACTGCCGCGGTCTCTGGGTCTGCTTTAGCTGCTATAATAGAGTAGCACTTCATTAAAGTTACTAAGTAATTGTAGTCTTGTATTACATAGTACTTGAATTTGTTTAAAGGTAGTCTGCCTTCGTAGAGCTCTACTACGAAGGGGTGTGAGAGTATTTTAAACCATATTTTAGCGGTATCTCTATACAGTTTTTCCGAGAGCTTCACGTATATTTTCTCTCTCTTGTCTATACATGTTTATTGCTTCAATGCTGGTGAAGCGTATGTTTGTTTGACGAGATACTGTTGCTGAGGATGGGATCTTTTATGTGTATTTTACAGATAGTTGAGGCTTCTGTTAACGTAGGGTTGTATATGCTGAGGAACGTGTTTAGTGAGGAGGCTGGAGGATATGTGGAGGTGTTTGGAAGACTCGGTGAAAGAGGTGTTATTAGGCTTGAGACGAGTGAAGGTATGCAGAGGCTGGCGTGTCTCTGAAACCTTATTTTACATAGATACTGGAGAGTTGATGCTAGAAGAGTTTATGAGGATGCTCGTAGTAGTGGTTTAACTGTTACTAGGAATTTCATAGAGGAGGTTAGAGGCTATGTTCGAAGATATTGTGAGGCTTAAGGAGGAGTTAGAGACTAGAGAGAGGTTTACTTTTTATGATTTGCCTTGGTCTGAGAGGCTTAAGGTACTTGAGAAGATCGCTGAAGTACTGGAGTCTAGGAGTGAGATTGAGTTAGCTGTTGTTTACGGGTCTTTTGTTAAGAGGGGTGCTAGGTTTAGGGATATTGATGTTGCTGTTTATCTGTGTGAGGGTCCAAGTTCTTTTGATTACTTGTTTGAGCTGATGGATTTGCTTGAGTCTGTGACGGGGTATCGTGTTGATGTAGTGGTGTTGAATGATGCTCCTGCTTACTTTGGTGTACGCGTGTTAAGTAAGGGTGTTGTCTTATTTGAGAGGAGGCCTGGTTTGTGTTTGTTGTTATATAAGAGGTTTATTGAGGAAAAGCAGGCTTTAGAGATCTATAATCGTTATAGTAGTTATTAAAATGCTTTATTATATTTGCTGAGTGTTAGTTCTTTGAGGAAGTGGTTTTCAAGGGGTCTTAGAGAGTGTGGGGACTTACTTGGCTTTATTTAGTGAGTTTTAGTGATATTATTTCGAATGGCTTTAAGCTTAGTTTAGGTGACTTAAGTGGCTTCAGGGGTTTTTCGAGTAGGTTTGCTAGGAGTATTCTTGTGTAGGGTATGTTTAGAGAAACTGCTACTGCTGTTTTTCTGCTGTAAGGCTCGTTTAGCCTGAGTACTATTTCTTCATTGTCTTCTGCTTTCTTAAGTGCTGTCAGTATTGCGCTGGGCGGATTTATTTCGAGAAATGAGTATGTGGGGGGTAGTTTTCCTTTATGTCTATTTTCTACTATTGGGATGAGTTTGTTGTCTAGTTCGAAGCTTGGTTTTACTGCTTGTCTCCAGTCTTCTTTGTGTGAGTATAGTGCGTAGACTGTTTCGTGGAGTCCTTCATCTGTCGCGAGCATTGGCTTAACTGTGCTTCTTAGGAGTGATAGTCTTATTGAAGTGTTTCTTGTGTCGTAGCTGTAGTTGAATGGGGCTAGTACTGTTATTCCATGTGACTTATTTTCTTCTGATACGTCTATCCATCTGTAGAATGGGCTTTCTTCTTCACTGAATTCTCTTGGTATTGCTCCGAACTGTGTTCCGCATGTTAGCTTAGGCTGCTGTATGTTGAATGAGAATATTGTTTTCAGTACTTTCTGCTTCTCGTGCCAGTCTACGAGGAGTCTGAGTTCTACTCGCTTTATCTTCGAGTATAGTACTACTTCTTGAATATACTTAGATGATAAATGGTTTCTAAGTACTCTGAGTCTAGTTCGCACAGGCCCTTTCTCTGCTAGCTTTACTGTGGGTTTCGTGTTTACTTCAATTGATTTGCCAGTATATATGTTGAAGTCGTCTTTACCTAGAAGAAGTCTTCCCTCGGAGTCTCCTAAGTCTTCTATTAGCTGGAGTTTAATAGGGTTTTTCAGAAGCTCGACTTCTAGTTCTTTGTCGTAGATGCTTTCAATGAAGCCCTTTTCATTTAATGATACTTTGTAGAAGCTGTTTTCGAGGACGTTATCTAGGGCTTTAAGCTCGCTTTTTTCTTCTGCTTTTTCTTCTTCTACTCCGTAGACTTTATAGCCTAAGGGAGGTATGTTCTCAGCTATGAAAACTACTTTAACTGTTTTCTTTGAAGGCGACTGCTTGACTACGCTTAATACTTGTAGCAGAGCCTTTTTCCCGCTGTAGTCAACTAGTTTAATTTTACTCCATGTGGAGGGTACTGTAAGCTCTACTTCAACAGCATCTGTTCTCTCCCATGACAGTGGATTAAACACTATAATATTTACATTATATTTACTTGTATCTATTTGAGAGGAAATAGTTTTAAGAGCATTTATTAACAGTTGTTTCGCCTCACCTAGAACTCTATTTAGGCCACTGACTGCTGTCTCATAGGCTTCTTCTACTACTGTTCCTCCTATAATGTCGTGGAACTGGTTGAATAGAAGTATTTTCCATAGTTTTCTCAATTTTTCTTCAGGATATGCTAGTAAATTATAGGCGTAAGCTATTGTCGAGAATTTCTCTGCTGAAAGCAAGTTATTTTCACAGAGCCTATTCAATTTCTTTAGTTCGAAGCGGTTAGTTAAGCAGCCTACAAGCTCCCAGCCGAGTTCTCCTCGAAGTACAGGCAGTTTGACTCTCTTCTCTTTAATCTCTTTCTCGATGGCGGTAAAGAACTCTTCGGGAGTAGAGAAAAATATTTGGAGACCTTCATGTTCTTTCGAAAGCTTCTCGATGTTTTTTACTTCTTGGTATGTTAGTCCTCCGCCATGGTCTCCCTTTCCTACGAGCACCATAGCGTTTTCTAGTCCGTATTTCTCGTAGAGGCTGGCGGCTTCACGTAGATTTGGGTATGGTCGAGTTAGAAACGATGGTATGAAAGGTGGTCTGCAGGCTAGTATTTGTGAGCCGTCTATTCCTTTCCACCAGAAGACTGTTTTTTCCTTGAATCCTCTCTTGTAGACTAGGTACTTTACTCCACTTTTGAGCAGTATTTGGGGTAGCTGGGGTGAGTGAGTCCAGTTATCAGGTATCCAGCACACTTTAACGTCTACGCCGAATTTTTCTAGAAAATATTTCTTGCCGTAAAGACACTGTCTTACAAGAGATTCTCCACACAATCCTTCAATGTCTGCTTCAACATACATACAGCCAGTTACAGCCCATCTTCCTTCACTGATGTGCCTTTTAATAGACTCGAAGATCTCGGGATAGTATTTCTCCATGGCTTCGTAGAAGGGGACTTGGTCTTGAACATACTTATAGTTCTTTACTCTGTTTAATATGAGGAGGGCTCTGAGGAAGGTTAAGCGACAGCAGTCATGTATAGTCTCGGGATCCCATTGCCAGAACCAGGCTATATCGATATGTGACTGTGAAACTAGGTGAATTTTCTTCATGAACTATATGTGCCTAAATTCTATTTAACAGCTACTGGAGTAGAAGCAAATTTGTTGTAATAGGAATCAATTTATAGGTGACAGTAAATTATAATAATTGTGAATCAACTATTCGTAGATAGAGTAGATGAGCTTGCTTTTCTTGAAGAAAAATATAGGGAGAATAGGGCGCAGCTCATAGTAATTTACGGTAGGAGGAGAATAGGGAAGACTGAGCTTCTCTTAAAGTTTGTTAGAGACAAAAAGTATATTTACTTTCTTTGTGAGAAAACGAGTTCTCGTCTCAATATGTTTAAGCTCGCTAGGAAGATGGCAGAGTACTTGAGTAGAGAAAGTTTTGCAAGAATACTCTTCACTGACTGGGAAGACTTATTTAGAGAGTTCTTGGAGTGGAAGACTAGCAGTGAAAAAGTAGTAATTATTTTAGACGAGTTCCCCTACTTAATTGAAGTAGATAAAGGAATAGTATCTGTCTTCCAGAAAATATGGGACACATACCTATCGAAGAGAAGCGACATAATGCTAGTACTATGTGGATCTAGTGTAGGTATGATGGAGACAGAAGTCCTCAGCTACAAAAGCCCCCTCTACGGCAGGAGAACAGGACAGTGGAAAGTAACTGAGCTAAAGCTCCCGTATATAAGGGAGTTTGTACCATCATACAGTTTCACTGAAGTAATCTATATTTACGGTGCGCTAGGTGGAGTACCAGCATACCTATGTAAACTAAGCCCCGAGTTAAGTGTATTCGAGAATATTCAGAAGCTGTTTCTAAGAAAGGGGGCTGAGCTCTACGAAGAAGCTGAAAATTTGCTCAGACAGGAGCTGAGAGAACCCCGCAACTACAAGCTCATCCTCGAGGCAATAGCTGAGGGGAAAAGAAGAGTATCTGAAATAGCTAACGCTACTAGCCTAGATAAAGCAGCAGTATCCAGATACATAGATACACTAGAGCTCCTAGAAATAGTCTCCTACGAGGCTCCTGTCTTAGAGAAACCTAAAACCAAGAAACGCCTATACTACATCAGAGATAACTACTTCAATTTCTGGTTCCGCTACATATACCCAAACAAAGACTTAATAGAAGAAAACAGAGGAAAAACAGTACTCGAAGAAATAATAGCAGACTACAACAACTACATGAGCACAGTATTCGAGAAAATAGCTAAAGACTTCCTAACAAAAACAGCTCTCCCACTCAAAATACATAGAATTGGAAGACACTGGTGGAAAACACGGCGAGGAGAGTCTATTGAAATAGACCTACTAGGATTCAATAAAGAAAAATCCGAATACCTTGTAGCAGAAGTAAAATGGAGTAAACTAAATCTCTTAGACGTAAACAGGATATACAGAAACCTAACTAGAAAATTCAATGAACTAAACATAGGTAAGAAGGCATATTACTGTATTATCGCTAAAGAAATAGTAGAGAAAAAGGACATTAAAAGAAAATATCCTGAACTGCTGCTATTCGACTTAAAGGACATTGAAAAACGCTATTCAAGTAAGACTAGCTCACAGCTACTCTAGCATATCGTATAGTATTCTACCGTCAGCGTCACGCGGCACTGGTATTCCAGTTAAATAGCAGAGTGTTGGAATCACATCAGCTAAGCTCACTGGATATTCTCTTCTATAGCCTTTCTTAACACCAGGACCCTTTACAAGAAACACAGACTCAATGGTTCCTACAAGAGTTCGAGCTGAGGGAAGGAAGGGTCCGTGAGTTCCTGTGACTTTGCCCCATAGAGGACTCTCAAGTATTGTTTTCTTAGCTACCTTAGGCTTCAAAGGCACGTGATAACATATTACCACGTCAGGATCCCTGTCACCTCCCATACCCAGTATACCCGCATCCTCCTTCCTACAGACAAGAGAGAATATTGGTGCACCTGAAAGAGGATCCCTTAGCTCAGACAGTAGTCTTATTACTTGCTCACGTACCTCCTCGTATTCCTCTCCTGGCTCAACTATGCCGTGAGGATATCTTCCCTTAAGATTTATCCAAACTCCTTCGCCACCAATAAATGCTTTAGTCTTCGACCAGTCAGTTGAGCCATCCGGCTTCCTCGAGAAAAGCCCCGCTTTTTCTAAAACATCATTCCACACATGTGTCACCACGTTAGCTACGTGACCGTGATCAGACACTACACAGACTACAGTATTTTCCTCATCAATAGACTCGAGTATACTTGAGGCCAAGTTATCGCATATTCTATAGAATCTTGCGTAAAGCTTCCATCCCTCCTCTTCCTTACTCTTATCGAATAGCGGGTGAGTAGGATCTATTAAATGTAGACTAAAGTGCTGGAAGAAGTCTGGACCATGCCACTTTATAATAAAAAGCCTCCAATCATATTTCTTGAGCAAGTACTGAGCAGTCTTAGCGTACCACTCAGCCTGATATTCCTGCTCCTCAATAAACGTCTCAGTGTCCTCTGCACCACTAACAACAAGTGCTTGTTCAGTAGGTCTATGTAAGTAGGGCCCGAACCTCTCTACAAGCTCTCTAGCTAACTCAGGTGGATGAGACCAGCCCTCAGTAGGATATATCTGAGTAAAGTAAACATGAAGAAGACGACCATCAGGAGAAATCTCTATTAGCTTCATTCTGAAATAAGCTTCAACTCTTTTGTCGTACAGCTTGAATGAATATTTCATCCAGTTGCTCCACGAACCCTTTACAGCTTCACCTAGCTTCTTCCCGTAGTCTTTTTCAGCAAAGAGTGAAACCTTATCGAAAACCTCTCCTCTTTTCTCTATAAGCAAATAGAATTTCAGTTCCTCAAATCTCGTCTTAAGAGGAATCTCTGACTCGAGAAACTCTCCTTCAGGCAGGTTCCTCCAGCCTTCAGCAGGCTTTACTTCAATCCTAGTAATATATGCTCTAAGATACTCAGGTACATCTGGAGAAGGCTCCTCCGTCTTATACGCGTGAGCATTAGCTATACAGAACCTACTATTAGGACCAGGATACCCGTCTTCACCTATATGCACCACATTCTTGATGTTAATAGGATAGGACTGAGGATAATCAAGTATAATGCTGAGTTCTCCAAGCCTATCTACTACCTGCCATATCTGCTCAGCTCTACAGTATTCTGACGAAAATCCCCAGACAGACTTATCTAAAGGTCTGCCAGGAAGTCTTAAAACATATTTACAGCCGTGCTTAGCTGGAGTAGCTCCAGTAGCAATAGTAGCCCAATTACAGCCGGTCTCAGCAGGATAAAACGGATAAGCCCTACTATAAGCCCCCTCCTCCATCAGCTTCTTAAATGTGGGAAGCTCACCTCTCTCAACTAGTCGCTCAAGAACAGTAGGCATCAATGAATCAATACCTATAATAACCAGCTTCTTTTTCACAGAATACTTAGTACATCTATATATAAAGCACTACTCGATAACAATATTAACTAGATGTTGTAGTCTTTAAGCAACACTATAACATTATCTTGAAATTTCTCTAATTTATTGTAGAGCTTTTCATCACTCGTAACTAATCGACATTCTCTATTTACGGCAAATGCAATATATATTGCATCATATATGCTAATATTAAAATCTAAAGATAATTCAGAGGCTTTAAGCCAGTCTAATCTGTTTGGAGAACAGGTAATGTGAAGAAGCTTAATCGAGTTGACGGCATTAACTATGTCATTTTTACTGAACTTCAACTTTCTATGAAATCTTAGAGCATTCGCTATTTCATAATATATTAAGTCAGGAGCTATTAGTTTAAGCTCTCCCCTAAAGTAAGCATCACGTATTTTTAGAGCCTTTTCAGAATATTTCTCAGTAGCAAACCATTTTACAGCTACACTAGCGTCTACCACTAGCTTAGCTTTTCTCTCCAATACCTAATCACCTCACTTGAATCATAGTCTCTAGCTGCTCCCTGCTCTCTGAGCACTTTAAGTCTTATAGAATCCATTATCTGTATAGCTTTCCTTATATCTTCTTTAAGCTCTTCTTCTTCAATTTTCTGAATAATAGCATTTCTTACTACTTCACTCCAATTTATGTGAGAGTATTTTTTCATTTTCGCCCGTATTTCTTTAGGTATCCTAACAGTTAAGAGTTCACTCACATATATACACTGTATATACAC
>QMSB01000033.1 GCA_003650815.1 Thermoprotei archaeon
AACAGTGATGAAGGGCTCTTGTACAGACAGATGAAGAATACCTGATGAACTGACTGTTTCTGATGGTGAATCCTGTTAGCGATGCTAAGAAGGTTTCATTCACTCTTCCGTAATACTTTATCTCGTCGAGGAATGTATTCTATAAGTGCTTCTCAGTATCTCGCTTCTACTTTTCTTTACGCAGACTACTGAGAATAGTGCTGTTGTAGAAGCTCTTTTGATAATTGCTTGGTTAGTGTCGAGCTTGTTTACTGGTGGTTGAAGAGGTTGAGTGATTATGATGTTGTTGGGACGTTTGAGGTTTGTTGTAAGAGGCCTTTCTGAGGAAGTTTTGGGGAGAATGAAGGATAGGGTTAGATTTTTATTTGTTTGTATGGTTTTGTTTTTGTGTTGTCGAAGGGTAGGCTTGTTGATGCTGTTCTGTGTGAGTGTCCTGACAGAGTTCCTGTCGTCTTAAGGCCTGGCAGGTTTGTTGAGTGGCTTTATGGTGATGGTAGTTGGAGGGGTCAGGTTAGAATTGTTAAGGATTTCGGTTGTGATGGTTTTATTTATGTTGATGCTTGGCCTCCTGATCCTCTTCTTTTCTCTGATGCTTCTTTTCCTGAGGGGGTTAGTGTTAAGAAGAAAATTGTTGTTGAAAATGGTAGGCGTTTTCTTGTTAGAGAGGTTGTGACTAGGAGGGGTTGTTTGAGGGAAGTTAGGAGGCTTGTTGACGATGAGCTTTTGAGTAGGCTCAGGTCTATGGATATTGTTTCTGATAAGTGGGTTCCTGAGGAGTATCCTTTGATTAAAGAATATTTCGTCAAGGATTATGGTGACTTGGATGCTCTTGAGTGTTTGCTTAACCCCTTTACTGGAGGTATGCTTAATGAACTTAGGGAGGCTGTTTGTGTGACTGGTGGTAAGGGTCTTGTTCATGCGTCTTTTCCTTCTCCTGTGAATGAGGCTGTTCATGCTTATGGTTTAAAGAATCTTCTTGTTGCGTGTTATAGGGATCCCGGGTTTGTTGAGGAGCTTCTCGAGGTTTTTCAGAGCTATCTCGTTGACTTGATTGAGGTTGTGTTGAGGGAGACTGGTGTTGATGCGGTATATGTTTCTTGGTGTTATGGTTCTCTTAGTGCTGGCTGGAATCCTAGGCTTTGGAAAAGGTTTATTGAGCCTCTTGTGAGGGAGCAGGTTGAGGTTACTCGTGCTTATGGTGGTTTTTACCATTATTATGATGATGGTGCTTGTATGAGGCTTCTCCCGTTGATTAAGGATACTGGTGTTGATATTTTGTCTACTCTTCCTCCTCCGCCTGCGGGTGATGTTGAGAGTATGGGTGAGGCTAAGAAGATTGTTGGGGATAGGGTTTGTTTGGTTGGTAACCTGAGTATTGAGCTTCTGCGCTATGGTAGGGTAGAGGAGGTTGAGAGAGAGGCTCGGCGTATTGTGGGTGAGGCTGCTCCTTACCTGGGGTTTATTCTTGGTCCTAGTGATGGTCTTCACGCTTATACTCCTTTGGAGAACGTTAGAGCTTTTATTAGGGCTGCGGAAGAATATCCTCTCGTCTGAGATTTTCAGAAGATGAATGGTATAGGCGAGCCTATTATTTTCGCTATTGTGACTAGTATTAGCAGGAAGATCCATGGTGCTGTTGATATGTAGAGATATATCCAGTCTTTTTGTGTTGGTTTTATTAAGATGTATGTGAGGATTATTGTGCTTGCTAGTATTAGTTGTATCATTAGATGGAATGTGAAGTACTGTATGAAGAGTCTGTAGGTTTTTAGTATGAATGATAGGAATGTTATGTTGACTAGCGTTATTGCGAATATTGATGCTTTTATGAAGATTTCGTTGCTTGTCTTTTCTTTTATTCTCTTTTCTTTGATGTAAGTTAAGATTAGAGCCGCTGCTATTCCGTAGCCTAGGTACTCGACCACAGAATTAGCTACCTAGTATTTTATTATATGTCTTATGGTTCATTTTAATAATTTGATAAACTTTATTTATGCTTATTTTTCGTCTCGATTTCAGGTATTTTTCTATGTAGTCTACTGCTTCTTTTATTTGGCTTTCTTTTAGTGTTTTCCTAGGCTTGTTTCGTTTAGTTTTATTAGTTCTGTTATTTCTAGTGGAGAGAGTATATGTATGGTTTTCCGGGTACTTGTATAGTGTTGAGTAAAATAGGTATGAGAGCTAGTGTTGCGGCTGTTAGTGCTAGTTTTTAACTAAGGCAGTGAAGTTTTTCATATATTAGGTAATATATTTCTTATAAAGTTATTAAGGTTTTCTGTTAAATTATTTTATTCTGTTTCATTTTTGATGAGTAGGATAAAACATGGTATAATTTGGTTAGATGTATTTTCTGCAGTTGTAGCAATACCATCTCCTGTACTCTGGGATCCACGTAAGCTGTACGCCGCATATCGGGCATTTGCGGTAGTATAGTGTTTCTCTTTTCTCTTTTAGTACTATTATGTCTTTTGCTTTATCTATTTTTTCTAGTGATATTTCAAGTATTGTTCTTGTTGGTGTTTGTATTATTAGTGTGAACTCTGTGCTGCCTGGTATTAGTCCTATGTCTACTACTGTTCCCGTGTATTTTGCTTCTGAGTCGTACACCTGTGTTCCTATGGCTTTTTGTAGGAGTATTTGTTTTAGTTTCCATTTTTCAAGTGGTTTTACGGGGGGTGTTGTTTCTAGTAGTGGTTTTAGTGTTGATAGGGACACTGTCCTTGTTTCGCCTGGCTTTAGTTCTACTGTTGCTGCTGACCATTTTCCCTTATAGACTATTTCTACTAAGTGTTTTCCGGGCTCTAATTCTGCCTTTACTTTTCCTGAGCCGTAGTATTTTCCGTCTATATAGACTGTGTCTGAGTCTTCTATAATAATGGTGGCTTTACTCATATTTGTGTAGAATTTTCTTTCTACTTAAATTTTAGTACGAGAATTATCTTCTAGGAGGCTTGGGTGAGTGTTTTTCTTTATTGATATTTTTAGTAGCTGTGCTCCTTGTATACACTTGAATATGGTTTTCACGGATACGTCGTCTATGTATACCCATGACTTGTAGAGACGATCCCTGTAGGTGTGTAAGTGTATTTTTATCCTTATAGTGGATCCCGCCACGTTTGTTACTATGACGGATGCTTTTCTCCAGCCTGAGTCAGCGTACGGCTCGTAGCTGTATCCAGGGTTAGGATTGTATTCTTGTACTAGGTAGAGGGTGCCGCCACCTATTTTCTCTACCCATATGTCTAGGGGGTCAAATTCTGCTGAGTCCCATCCTTCGTACCTGTACCATATTGTGATGTTTATGTACTTGACTTCTACTTCGTCTATTTCAGAAGGTATTGCTACTTCTGTCCAGAGGTAGTCGTCTCCATAGGGTCTTGGTTCCTGGTAGAAGTCTCGGCGTCCTATCATTGTCTGCCAGTTGCCTGTATATGGTGTTACGTCGTCTGTTATTTGATGTGGGTTGCTGCCGTAGGATGGAGCGCTTACTATGAAAGCTGCTAGTGCTACTAATAATGGTAGCAGTATCAATAGCCTCCTGGTTATTTTCTTTTCTCGAATAGTTATCACCGTGTCCTAGCACTCACTAATATAAATATTACTTATGGTTCAATTTCCTTACAGGATTGGATTAGGAGAGTATTCTGAGGTTTTATATGAACTCTTTTACTAGGAATATTTCTCACTAAATTTTTATGAGATTTTATTTAGATATTTTTCGATGAGGAGAATTGGGTAGTTTTGTCTAAAAATGTCTTGAGAGGAAAAGATCCTGAGCCTTTCCTCTCCCCCTGTGCTCGGGTTCGGTCACCTATAATGAGTAAGAGATATAAAAACTCTATGGTTCAATAGTTTTTAGTTTTTGACTGTAAATAATTTCGAATGATCTCATTTATGGGGCTGGGAGGAGGCTTTTTTAAGTGTAAAATAGTTTTCTGGTGTTGTGGGAATGAGATATTATTTGAATGTAGCTTTGTTAAATTTTATTTGGTATCATTTTTTGGTCTTTTTTGAGAATAGGGGTGCTGTGTTTGATTTTCCTAAGGTAGTTGGGAAAACGTTGTTGTGGGATAATGGGTTTTTCTGTTGAATAGATGTGGGCTAGTTGTTTATTTGGCTATAAGTTCTCTTGTTCTCTGATATGTGACGGATTTGTGGTTTAGTGTGTTAATGTTTGTGTTTTAGTGATTTCTTGACTGCTATGTGGTAGTGTTCTGGTAAAGTATTTAATTTGGGAGGATATTTTTATGGAGGGATGATTGTAAAAGTCCCCCCTGAGCTGTGATGATCGACCATCCTATGACCTTGTCAGCAGCTCGTGCTTTCTTCACTGTTCGGGTTAGAGGAGGCTCATCATCTGTGTTATTTTGGTTTAGTGGGATATAGTTTTTCCGCAGACTTGGCAGTCTTTTCTTCTGTTGACTTCTACTGTTGTGAATGTGTTTGTGTAGCCGTTGAAGAGGAGTATTTTGTTTTTGAGGGGTTCGCCTAGTCCTGTTAGTATTTTGATTGCTTCTTGTGCTTGTAGTGCTGCTATTAGGCCTACTGTTGTCGCTATTACTGGTGGAGTTTTTTCTTCTCTTATTTTCGGGGGTAGTATGCACTGGAGACAGGGGGTTTTGTGGGGGATTACTACGAGGATTTGTCCGCTTAAGCCCTTTACTCCTGCGTGGATGAAGGGCTTGTTTTCTTCTACACAGACTTTATTGACTATTAGTCGTGTTTTCCAGTTGTCTAGTCCGTCTAAAACTATGTCAGCTCTTTTAACAACTTCTCTTATTGTT
Source organism: Thermoprotei archaeon (assembly GCA_003650815.1). Taxonomy (GTDB): domain Archaea; phylum Thermoproteota; class Thermoprotei; order Thermofilales; family B15-G2; genus B15-G2. The sequence continues at coordinate 4,785 of QMSB01000033.1, forward strand.
TCTTCATTTACTTCAACTGCCATAGGCTCTACTTCTATTTCAGGGTTTAGTTCCCTGAGTTTTTCAGCGGCTTTCTCTACTTTTACCTCGCCTATGTCTCGTGTCCAGTATAAGACTTGTCTATTGAGGTTGCTTAGTTCTACTTTCTCTTTATCTACTAGGACTATTCTCCCTACGCCTGCTGCGGCTAAGTAGAGTGAGTTGAAGGATCCTAGTCCGCCTACGCCTACTACTGCTACTGTTGACTTCTTTAGCTTTATTTGAGGCTTCTCGCCGAAAAGGAGAATTTGTCTAGAATACCTCTCTTTCTCTTTTGGAGTTAACACACTATTATAGTGTTTTTTTGTGTATTAAGTTTAATGTGTAGTTGTAATAAGTCTTGGTTAGACTTGTGGCTGGTATTTAAGTTAATGGTGTTCGTGGAGTTTAGTTAGATAGTTTAAGTGTCTTAGAGTATGTATTTTAGCCAGTCTGAGGGGAATGTATTTGGTGTTTCTGCCTTTACCTTTTTCTTTAATTAATTCTTTTCTTTGAGGCTTTGGGGGTATTTCTTATGGTTCTTTTCGAGAGTTCTACGGGCTGCTGGCTTTCTTTTCATGTGGTTTCTCCTCAACTACGGTGAATGCTAGGAGCTTGTGTTCTATATCATTTAATTCTTTTAGGAAATATTTTTTGTTTTGAAAATCAATTTAAATTTTCCTCGAACTTACCTTTAGAAATCAGCTCTATAGCGTTGAGTTTATCCGGTTAGTACCGGTAATGCCGGAAAATATACAAGTATTCTTATATACATGCCGGAAATACCGGATTCGGCTTCTTGAGACAATAGGTCTCTAGTGTGTTTTACTTTCTCTAGGATAGCCTAGCTCATATTGCTGTAGTTTAGAGTCTCTAACCTCATATCGCTAAAAAATTAAGTCTCCTAAAGAGTGTCTTAAACAATAATAATCTATAAATACTCACTTACACTAGTGTAAACATGCAAATAAAAATAACAGTAAATCCACTACAGAGGCATTTACACCAGATACTAGAGGTAGCGGCTACAGTAGAAGACCCTGCTGAAAGAGCTGAAACACTAGCTGAAGTAGCCTTATCAGTAGCTAAGGCAGGCTTAAGTCCAAGAGAAATACTAGATCGAGCACTTAGGTCAGCTGAATCCATACATGATCTTCAGGAAAAAGTGGGGGTGTTATCTAGTGTAGCTACAGTAATGGCTGAAGTAGGCTTACTTGAAGAAGCACTAGGTATCGTAGAGACTATTCAGGATTCTTTTAATAGAAGTATAGCGCTAAGCCGTATAACTAAAGCGCTAGCTAAAGCTAAATCATTTAATCAAGCACTAAAGATCGTAGAAACTATAGAGGATACTGATCTAAGAGTTGAAAGCCTGCTGACTATAGGCGAAGCTATGGCTGAAGCAGGCTTAAACCCAGCGGAAGTATTTAATCAAGCACTAGAGTTAGCTAATTCCCTAAGCGATTCCTACTGTAGAGCGACACTACTAGCTAATGTAGTTGTAGCAATGGCTAAAGCAGGCTTAGATACTTCTAATGTCCTTGACAAGCTACTAGAGGCAGTACTTGCCGTAGACTCTGGTAGAATAGATACAGCATCACGTAACATAGCTAGAGCACTAGCTGAAGTAAAGATATTTGATTACGCACTAAGAGTAGCGAACACTATGGAGGACTACTATGAGAGAGAAGACCTACTACATGAAATAATCACGACAATGGCTGAAGAAGGCCTACATAGTCGAGCAATAGAGGCGACAAACATGATAGAAGACTACAGGGTTAGGTCGTGGGCACTAGCTAGTATAGCTGAAGCAATGGCTGAAGCAGGGCTATTTGACCAAGCACTAAAAGTAGCAGACATGGTAGAAGACACAGTAGCTAAGCCCGCGGCTCTAGCTAGAATATCTGTAGCAATTGCTAAGAAAGGTCTAATAAGTGAAGCACTAGAACTATTGAGCAAGGTAGATAGTTTAGATGAAAGGGAGGAAGCACTTGTTAAAATATCTGAAGCGGTAGCTAAGGCAGGACTATTTGACCAAGCATTAAGGATAGTAGATACTATGCAGTATCAAGCTTCAAGAGTTTCAGCATTAACTAGTATAGCTGTAGCAATGGCTAAAGCAAAGTTATTTGATCAAGCACTAGAAGTAGTGAATAGAGTAGAGGCAGAAGAGGTTTATAGCATAAGATCTAAAGTCTACGCACTACTAGGTATCGCCGAGCTAGCAGCTGAAGCAGGCTTAGATCCCGGAGAAATTTTTGATCAAGCACTAAAGCTAGTAAATAGTATGAGAGATGAGTACTTTAGAGGAGAGGAGCTAGCTAGTGTAGCTGAGTCTATGGCTGGAGTGGGGTTATTTGAGAAAGCACTAGAGGTGGCAAGTAGTATAAGTAGTGTTGAGCACAGGGACAAGGTGTTGAGTAAAGTAGCTATAGAAATGGCTGAAAGGGGTCTTATTAACTGGGCGCTTGCAGTAGTAAAGATGATAAATGGTTTAAAAGAGAGGTCTTCAGCTCTACGTGATATAGCTAAAACTCTAACTAATCTCGGTGGTGTAGTTTTAGTTAATTTAGAGGAGAATAAGGCTCTGAGAGTCTCTATAAGTGGTGTCTTTCCTAAAGTTACAGTAGATTTAAGCTGCTTCGATTTAGGTGAAACTGTTTTAAGAAACATTAAGGGTAAAGTAGAAAAGGAGTATTCTGTTGAGAAGGTAAGGTGTGGTGAAGTAAAGGTAAGAGTCTTTGACTCAGAGTTCTGCACTAAGGTAAGTGAGTATCCTTAACGAAGGCTTGAGGAGACAAGTAGTCTAGCTTTGAGACTTAGATAGCTTTAATACTATTCAATGTAAATTATGTCTGTAATGACTGTTAGAGAAAACTTACTCTTAGTGAGGTATGGTGAAATAACTTTAAAGTCTCGTGAAGTTAGGAGCCGAATGGAAGCAAAGCTAGTTAGAAATATTAAGGTTCAACTAAATCTGAGGAAAATATACGACTATGTTATTAGGAAAGAGTCTGGGAGGATTTTTATCTACTCTGATGAAGTAGACGCTTGTAGTGAAGTTCTGCGTAAGGTTTTCGGTGTAGTATCATTTAGTCCGGCTATTGAAGTAGAGAGAGACTTATCTACCATAAGAGAAGCTGTACTCGAGGTAGCTGAAAATATTTTACGTGAAGGTATGAGTTTTAGTATTCGTGCACGGAGGTCAGATAAGACTATTGAGTATAGTAGTAAGCAGCTAGAAGAAATTCTTGGAGCCGATGTCTTAGAGAATATTAGTGGAGTTAAAGTAGACTTAGATAACCCCGATAAGACAATCTATATCGAGGTTAGAGAAGAACACGCCTACATCTTCCACGAAGTAGTAGCAGGTCCTGGCGGCCTCCCTTATGGCGTAGAGGGGAAAGTAATTGGGCTTCTCTCAGGAGGTATTGACAGTACTGTCGCTGCATGGATGGTTATGAAGAGAGGATGTAGTCTAGTTCCAGTTCACTTCGACCTATCTCCCTTTTACGGCGAAGACGCTAAGGAGAGAGCTTTACTAGTTCTCAAGTGGCTTAGGGAGTGGATTCCTGAAAGAAGGTGGAGAGCCTATACTGTGCCTTTAGGAGAAGTTCACAAAAATATAGATATTACGCCTCGCTACCGCTGTCTCTTATGTAAGCTTCTTATGCTTAAAGTAGGTGAGAAAATAGCTGAAAGAGAGAGAGGGAAAGCGCTGGTTACTGGGGAGAGCTTAGGGCAGGTAGCTACTCAGACTCTAGACAACCTATATTTCCTCACAACTAGAGTAAATATCCCGGTATTTAGACCTGTTCTAGCATTCGATAAAAACGAGATAGCAGACTACGCTAGGAGAATAGGGGTAGCCGAGATAGCTGACAGGAAAGTAGAAGCGTGCGCACTCAGCCCTAAGAAAAGAGGCTATCGTGTAGTAACACATGCATCTGAGAAGACGATCTATGCTGTTAAAAAAGCTCTAGAGGAAAGCGCTTATGAGTCTCTTGAAAAAGCTGTTGAATACCTTGTTTCAAAGGCAAAGGTATTCAGTCTTTAATATTTTCTGAAAGATTTTCATCAAGAGAGTGAAGTAGCTCGGCTATGCGCTTAAGACTACTATTAACTATTATTCCATTTTCTTCACATGCTGCTATGAGCTTTTCTGAAGGTTTTTCAGCATAAATAAATAGTATAAGCGCATTAGGTTTTTCTCCTCTAATCTTTTCAAAAATCCTAGCTCCTTCAAGTAATTGCTCTATGTCAGCAAATTCTCCTGTTTTAGCTATTTCTACTAATGCGACTAATTTTTTCCCATAAATTACAGCATCCACTCTATATGGATCTTGAGGTAGACTCTCTACGCGTAAATTGTACTTACTGCAAAACTCTCTTAAATTATCAATTAAACTTACTTCAATAAGCTTTCCTCAACTCTGGCTATATGTCCTCTTAGCCTTAAGTCTTCTTCTAAACATAGCTTTCTCTCAAGCTCTAAACTCTTTCTTAGCTCAATTACAGCTTTCGAAAGTTCTCTCACTGTTTCTGTAAGCTCTATAGCTTCTATAATGAGACCAGATACTATCTCAGACACTTTCTCATAGTCGCCTGTTCTCAAAGCATCTGCGATGCTTCTTTGAAGACATTCCTCGAGGTCTTCTCTTCTTTTTGACATAATAGCTACCTTATATTTGAATACCTTGTTATAGTTTTATTAACTTATTTACTGACTACTGTTCCTATTTTAGAGACTCCACGTACATTTTGAACAACTATAATATTTACTCCAGGCTTCAATCCGACAAGTTTTCCAGGAGTTATTATCAAGTACTGTGTTTCAGGATTCTTTTCAGCAAGCGATACTAGTAGCTTGAATATTTCTTCTCGGTTGCGGGGATCCATGTGTACGTCGAACTCGTCTATTGCTCTGAAAGGAGACTTTATATGCTGCTGTAGTGCTAGGAGGAAGCACATTACTGCTGTTGTTCTCTCGCCTCCGCTCTGAGTATACGGGTCTAGTACTGTAGGTGAGGAGCCTCTAAAGCCTACTAGTATCTGTATGCCCGCCTTCTCGATGTCGTCGATATTCTCTACTCTCACGTCGCCAGTAGCATCAACATGTGAGAGAAATTCTACGAAAGTCTTTCTGACGTCCTCTACGAGTTCGAGTAGCTTATTTTTCCAAATACTATACCTGTAGTTGAGTTCTTCGAGTGCTTTCCGCCTATTCTCAGCTACTTGTGCTGCCTTTTCTCTAAGCTTTTCGAAAGCCTCCCTATACTGTGTATAGATGTGCTCTACGTCCTCGGTAACATCTTTGTAAGAGTCTATTAATGCTTCTACGCGGCTCAGCTCTTTTTCTATATCCTTGATGTCTCTCGAAGTCTCTAATCTCTCACCAGTCTCAATAGCTCTTCTAAGAGCTTTCTCAAGTTCTGCTCGCTGTAGCTTAAGGACTGTATTGAGTTCACTTATTCTTTCCTCTGTAAGCTTTATTTTAAACTCAGTCAGCTTTTCTTCAGCATACTTCTCTGAGAAATTAAGCCAGTGTTCTCTAAGACTCTTCAAAGCAGTAGCTAAGTTGACAGAATTGTGTGAGAGAATCTTATTCTCAATACCAGCTATTCCTGCAAGAATCCTCCTTTTCTCTCTAGTAGTCTCCTCTAAGTACTTAGAGAGATCTCTTACTTTCATATCTAACTTCCCTAACTCTTCTTCAGTCAAAGATACTTCTCTCTCGAGGTCTCTAACACGAGCCCAGGCTTTTTCTCTAATCAAGTAGTTTCTTCTATCTATTAAGGCTAGTTTCTCTAAGTATCGTTCATATCTCTTCTTCCACTTCTCTAGTTCTTCTTCTGCTTTAGCCATAAGCTTCTTCACCTTTTCTTCCTCTCGGAGAGTGTGCTCAAGTTTCTTCATGGCATTTAGTATCGCCTTACGGTAGCCTGTTAATCCAGTAGCGTCTTCTATTAGGCTGAGTTTTTCTTGAGGTGATAAGAAAGCAAATTCCTCTATCATGTTCTGGTGCATTATAATAAACATGTTATTGGGGTTAAGCCCTATTTTCTTTAAGAGCCGCCCTACTTCATGTTTAGTAACCACTCTGCTGTTCAGCTCATGCCAGTACTTTCCGTCAGCTCTCAAGTATCTAGTCAAGTAGAATTCGTCGTATCTCCAGCGGGGCAGAGGTCTTCTACCTTTTCTCGGAGAGTTATCTACTACGACAGTGACTCTAGCGATTTCTTCCCCCCTCCTAATCAAATTACTGAGCCTTCTCCCACGCTCAGTATAAGTCTGTCCTAAAGCAACAGCTATTGCTAAGAGTATAGAGGACTTTCCCGCACCATTAGGTCCTGTAATAATATTGAGTCCTGGTGTAAGCGGTATTCTAGCATACTTATATGACATGAAGTTCTCAATAATAACTTCCTTTATGAGAGGTCTAGCATGCTCCCCCACACTCAATACCATTACTTAATAGCTTCCTCTAGCAAATATAGGTAGTGATTTATTCCCGAAATTATATGTGGTAATAGTCCTCACTATATTTTGCGGTATCCTGTCTTCTCGCAGAGTTCACGTATCTGTTTTTTCGTGAAGAGATATATTCTGAGAGAACTTTTCTCAGCTCTCTTAAGAGTCTCTGGCTGAAAGCCGAAGTACGACATTAGTACTGAGGCGTAGACTGTTTTCCCTGTGATTTTTTCTGCTATTGCAGTGTTTCTTTCTAGCTGATATATTTTCTGTGGAGGACACAGGGCTCCGAAGTAAGCTTCTACTACTATTACTTTATTTTCAGCTGTCTCTACTATAGCGTCTACTTCTCCTAAAGCTCCTTCATACCTATAGACTCTAGTCACAGGCGGTATAGTCAGCTTCTTTCCCAGATGGTCTGTAATAGTCACTTTAAACGTTACTCTAGCGAATATTTCTCGCACAAGGGCTTCAAACCCTATGCTAGAAACCCTTACTCTATCAAAAGACATTGTAGATAGCCCGGGAAATTCTCTTGTCGCCAGCCATGCTTCTAAAGTCTTATCTACAATAAAGTAGGCTACTCTACGCTTATACTTTATTCTCTCAACTAAACCTCTATTCTCAAGCGACTTTAGTGTTTCGACTAGATTTATTCCCGGAGTTCTTTTCTCTAAATCAGAGAAACTCCTATACCCCCTAGATATGAGGTAGAGTACCTCTACTTCAGATAAACTAAGTTCTCTTAAAAGAGACTCGAAAAGAGCGTTAAAGTAGCCTTCCCTAAACTCTCTCTCCACGATTCTCTTAGCTTCCTCAAGCGTCGCCTTAGCCGGAAGTACTGAAACTAAGGGCCTTAAATACCCTGGAGTCCCAGCAGATACTTCTGCTAGAAACATAGCTGTCTCCCAGTCAATCTCTATTCCCTTTTCTTCAGCCAGTAAGTAAGCGAGCTTAATCGCAGTCTCGTAGTCTAGCGGCTTAAGTGTTATGACTATATCGAAAAGCCTCGCTAAGGGCTTAGAGTACCTTTCGGTTAGTTCATAGAGAGTCTTAAGACTAGTTGTAGCAACTGCTACAGGCACCTCATATGCTTCAACTAGTCCTCTAAAATGTGAAGCTACAGCTGAAGCTCCCCCCATTCCACGATACGGCTTTAATTTCCCAAATCTCTCTAGTAGATCAGTAAACTCGTCTAGAACTAGAGGTTTACCTAAATCAGCTACCTTTTTAAAAAGCCCCTCTAAGGCTTCATAACTCTCACTCCAGTTTTCCTTAAGCACATAGCCTAAGTGCCTAGGACGTAGTATCATAGAACAGTCTATGTAAATTGCTCTCAGTCTACTCGAAACCTCCTTTAAAAGTGCCGTCTTACCCACACCTCGAAGACCCTTAACTAGTGCTCTACTCTTAGTCCTTAACCCTCTTTCAATAATCTCTAGTTCATACTCTCTGTCAAGGAAAACCACGATAGGATAAAACCTTTTACCCTAAAAAATTTTACGGTAAAAACTTATATCTTAAATAAGATCTCCTACCCGTATTTAAAGTAGAGACTTAAATATTGTTCATAGTTTCACATTAAACTACTGTATTTAAAAGACTTAGTGTATGAAGTAATATGTAGGAAAGAATAATAGTCTTATATACGCTAACTACTTGTAGCTGAAGATCAGTAGATATGCCTTATTGGCGGAGATAACACTGATATTATTTACGAGATTTCTCCTCATAGAAGTCAAGTGTATTTCTGTGAATCTACTTATAGTTTTGATGGTGAGGAGAGAGGTTTTCTAAGATGTATTGAAAACAGGAGTCTCAAGCAGTGTAGGATCTAAAAGGCATAAGCTATCTTTCAAGAATAGTAGTTGAGGAGGATAGACTCTATGTCTGTGGAGAATGCTTTGTAGAATGCTTCAGTGTGAATGGTTCCCCTAAATGAAGTAAGCGGAGTAAATTTTACCCCCTGTATAACTAATCTAGACAGCTCTATTGCTGTACGTGGTCAACACGGTAGTATAGCAGTATTAAACAAGGATGTAGTAGTATGCTTCGATTCTAGCCTAGAGCCAGTATGGACTTTAAGTCTAGGTGAAGCTGAAAGCAACTTATTGACAGAAGTATACTGTGAAGACAGCAATATTTTCGTGTGTGGTAGTACCAAGAACAAGACTACAAGGAAATACGACACACTAGTAGCATGTTTCACTGAAAACGGTGAACTCAAGTGGTGTACAACCATAGGAGGAAAATCCAATGAAGAAGCATACGGAATAGGTTGACTATTTTGGTGAGCATAAATTCGAGTTTTGCCTAATTAGGCAAAAAGCTTATATACTAATTAGGCAATATAGAAATATATGTCTGAAGAAGTGGAGAAATACTCTAAGAAGATAAAGTCCACATGGGGTAGCGGCAGCTTTCCAGCAGACAAGCCTAATCCATTTACTGCTCTAAAAGACAGTACGAGAAGATCTATAGTTGTACTGTTTGCTTTAAATGGGCCTATGACTGTTAAACAGCTTTCAGAAAAACTTAATTTAGCTCCAAGCACAGTACTAGACCATATAAGAAAACTCCTTGAAGCTGGTTTAGTAAAAGAAGTAGAAGTCCCTAAAAAGCAGCATAAACGTGAAAAATACTATGGCTTAGATTTTGTGGTCTACACAGAGAGGGAAGAAAAAGAGTTAGAGAAAATAGTAAGAAAGTACGCTGATATTCTTAAGGAAACAGCTAGAGTTGTTTTTGAGAAAGCACTAGATGAGCTAGAATCATGGTTTAAGAATACGCTAGCAGCAAAACACGGTTTTACACTAGAAAGCGGCGAAATAAAGAACCTAGTATGGGTTTCTCTATATCATGCAGTAGCATCGTATTTAGCGGAGAAGGAAGTACTAGTAGACCCATTAAAAACACCTAAGAAGCACTATTTCTACATAAAAATCAAATCGGATTAAATATTATAGTAGTATTTTTTATAAACTACGATTATGTATTATTAAAATTCATTTTATTTCTATCTAATTTTAAGGTGAATTAAATATAGGTGTCTGTCTATTTCTTTATGTGCCTTTAGTCTGTAAGATATTTGAGTTAATCGAACCTCTTGAATTAGAGTTTATTGCCATGAAGCTCAAGGACTTCAAGCAAGTCTATACCGAGGAGGTAGAGGGACGGGAAGTAGAGCTAGGTTCTCTTATTAGAGACCTAGCTTTAGCAGAAGATCTCTTGAGCGGAGTATATGAAGAAAGCTTTCTAGTAGAACTCCCCTATAGAGGAGAATACAGGAAAGTACCTGTCTCTAAGGAAACAAAGTTCTTTTTCACTAGACGTGAAGACAAAATATTCTTGATTATAGGTGACCGAAAACTCAGAGCTAATTTTATTGCAAACAAGTTTTCTAAAATACTGTTCGCTAAGCGGGGAGGAGTACTAGAGGCAACAATAGCTCCTCAAGTCTTGAAAAGCCTATATGAGTCCCGGAAAAGCTCAGTTAAAGTCATGTTCTTCGACGACGTGAAGATACCTAATATAAATAAACTGTCGCTTTACGGAGACAATGTCGTAGACACAAATCTTTATGCAGAGTACCTGAAGTACGGTAAAGTATGGTACATAGTATTTGAGTACAGAGAAGGACTTATAGTAGGTCTTACAAGAAACTGTGTAGTTACAGCATTCTCTAAAATGAGTGAAGAAGAATTCTACCGCCTAGTCTTCGAAGAAATACTCCCATTAATCTCTCTGACAGCCAGTGAGGAGACTAGCTGAGCTTAAGGTAAGCACTTATCTTCCACCTAAAGGAAGCACAGTCTACGTGTACCCTCAGAGTATTCCAGTTATTTCTCTGAACTAAACTACTAACATTTACAGAAGCATAGAGTCCTGTCTTCGGGCTAATGGGTCTATCGTCTACTATCTTATACCCATTAAACTCTACAGTCACATGGCGCTCAAACCAAGGGTCGTCTACTGAAGTAATAGACAAAACTAGCTCAGCTGAAGTAAAGTCTCCACTAATAAAGCGCTTCTCTACGGCCCATGCACCTTGCCGGAATGGAAGTCCTCCCTGATAAATAGTGTTTAGGAAGAATACTATCATTCTCCCGTAAAACCCTGAAGCCGAAACCTTATTAACTAGATTCCAGTAGTCTTGTGAGCGATAGTAGTTCTCAAGCTCCTTTACTCTCACAGTAGTCAGTGGATGAGTTTTAAAAGCTAGAGCTATCTTTGCTAAAATATTTTTCCTAATAAGCTCCTCCAGCTCGTCTTGCTGCTTCAAGAACTCCTCTAAATTTATTCTCTCAAATGCTTTACTTGAGCCTAAAGCAAGCTTAACGAAAGCCGACTTAAGTACATCAAGGTCTCTCGTACAGAGGAGAGAAGCTCTATCAGCTGTAAGCTCAGCTGCCCTACTCCACTTATATAATGCAGCAAGCATCGGAATAGTAACAAGTTTTAGGAGTGAGTTCAAGTAGCCGGGGATTTCTGCTAAGAGGAAAACTAGAGTCAAGTAAGGGTGATGATTACACTTCACGTGCCCTATCTCGTGACCTATTATAGCCTTTAACTCTTCTCTCGATAAGTTATCTACTAGAGGAGAGTGAATTACTATAGCGGGCTCATTTTCACTACCAACAGTATAAGCATTCCATGTAGGATTATTCACAATATAGATTTCAGGTAGTTTTCTAAGTGAGAGCGTTTTAGCACACTCAGAGGCTATACCGTATATTTCAGGAAATTCTCTTGGAGAAACTCTTATAGCGCTACCTAGAAGCTCTGCTCTATGAATATCCATGTAGCGGTCTACAGCCCACTTAGTCGCAGAAGCTAGTGGGCCAAAGCTCTCTATAGTTTTAACAGCGGTCTTATCTAGCTCGTGCTGAAACTCTTCTGCACTAATATAAGTGATTGGATTAAGGCAAAGGTTCTCTCTACACTGAATACAAAATAGGGCTTCAGGTGGATTCACGTATGTACACTTAGGACAAATTTTCACAGTATAAGTATTATTCACTAAGCATATAAATAAACCGGTTAAGAGTCTTCGAGGTAAAGGGATTTGAATTTAAATACGGAGCGGGAGAATAATATTGATGAAAAAAGTAGTACTGGCTTTAATTGCTGTAGTAGCAGTAGCTATTATCATAGTAGTATACTTCACTTACTTCCAAGAGAAAGCATCAAAATACGACCTCAAGGGAAAGAAGGTACTAATAGTGATATTCAAGGGGTACAATAGCATAGAGTACGAGACTACTAAAAACTACTTGAAGAAATGTAAAGCAAGTATCACTGTACTAGCCCTACATGAAGACGTTGGAACAGAGTACGATGTATACGTAGGAGAT
>QMSB01000034.1 GCA_003650815.1 Thermoprotei archaeon
AATAATGAATGGATTGCTGAGAGAATTGAGATTAGAGTTGATAGGAAGTGGGTTTCGGTAAAGGTTAAAGGGAAAATTAATTGGCTACTGAGACTTGAGGAAGGACTAGTCTTCTATCCAATGGGAGGACTAAAGCATCCTATTATAGAGTTAAGACACTTGTTTACTGAAGACTACTTGATTTTAGGAGAAAAATGTCTTAGTAAGAATAAGGCGGAGATTTTCCAACGGAACGGTAAATGGTATTTTGCTTTTTCAGTGAAGTTAAGTGTTCCAAGGCTTCAGGGAAATGGTGTTGCGGGTATTGATATTGGTGCGCGTAATCTTATTGCTTTAATTGGGGTCAGTGATGGTAGCGAGGTTTCTTCAATGCTTTTTAAGAGTGGGTCTCTTAGAGCCTACTGGCTTAAAAACGAGAAATTGGCTAGGCGTAGACAAAAAATTGCTAGTAGGTTTTTCTGGGAGACAGTTAAACATGCTGAAAACAATGATAAGGAGAAGGAGAGAGTTTTTCAGTAAATATAAATGGTATTTAAAGAAAGCTGGGAGGTTTAAGAGGAAGGCTAGGGAGGTTAGGAAGAAGGCTGTGAATCAAATGGCTAAGCTTATTGCGGAGTTTCTTAAAGAAAAAGGTGTTTCAACTGTCTACATAGGGAATTCAGTATGCTACTGTGTCTGTAGAGAGGATTTAGTTGAAGAAGTGGTTTCGAAGCCTACTAGAGAGCTTTTAAAAAGCTTTTTTGCGCCAAGGCAAATAATTAATGTTCTCAAACGACACTGTGAAGTTAAGGGTATTAGAGTAGTTGAAGTTGATGAGCGTGGTTCTTCGTCTTATTGCCCGATATGTGGCAGTAAGGTTGAGCGTCCTTATAGGGGGTTGGTAGTGTGTGAGAAATGTGGAAGCTTTAACGCTGATTTAGCGGCATCCTTCAATATATTGAAGAGTAATTCTAGTGTTTCTTTGGAAGAGGATGTATTGAAGAGACTGCTTGATTATCCTAAGACATATATAAGACATACATATACTTAGTTAAGGAACAGAAATGGATTGAGAAAAAGTATTTAAATAAACTAAAATTAAATTAGTTTCTTTACCCCCGATAGGAAGACACCCACGACTAGCCCCTTAGGGGTAACCCGCCTGACCCCTAGGCAGGCAATGAAGGGGCAAAAGCCCCCCAAGCAGAAAGGGGTCTTCTTAAATCACTTAATAGTACTTCTTAAACCACTTAATAGTACTGACTAAGCCTTTCTCAAGAGAGGTCTTCGGTTTCCACTTCAAAAAGTCTTTCGCTAAGTCTATCGAGGCATAGCTTTCCTTAATATCGCCGGGTCTAGGTTTCTCATACTGAATTAAGAGATTCTCCTTATTAGTGAGCTTTAGCACCAGCCTGGCTAAATCAATAATCTTAGTAGGATTACCCGTACCAATATTCATCACAACTACAGGTAAATCAAAATCCCTCTCAATAGCCTTCACTATAGCGGAAACAACATCCCTTATATATATGAAGTCCCTCACTTGATTCCCGTCTCCGTGAATAATCAAAGGCTGGTCTCTCAAAGCCCTAGAGATGAAAATAGAGATAACTCCAGCGTACTCCCCGCTCTGACGAGGACCATAGACATTAAAAAGCCTCAGAATAACTCCTCTAAGATCATAACTATAGCTAAACGCATGAATATAAGCCTCGCAAGCCACCTTAGTCGCACCATAAGGATTCTTAGGTCTCAGGGGATGATTCTCCTCTATAGGTAATTGAATAGGCTCACCATAAACAGCGGCCGAAGAAGCGAAAACAATTTTCTTAACATACTGCCTCTCCATAGCCATAAGCAAATTAAGCATGCCAGAGACGTTAACCTCGTGATACCTCCTAGGTACAACAACACTCTCCTCAGCACTAATCAGTGCAGCCAAGTGAACTACACAGTCAACATTCCTAACAACTAGATCTAAAGGCTCTCTACTGATATCCACCTTAAAGAACTCTAACTTAAGATCCTTCAAATACTCTGGAGGCTCCCTTACATCAAGTGCCCTAACCTTATACCCCCTCTTAACTAGTTCCTCGCACAACCAAGACCCTATAAAGCCACAAGCACCAGTAACCAGCACACGCACAAAAGAGAGGAACTCTACTCGATTTTAAATCTATCTAAGACTCCCTATATGATAAACGCTCTAAATATCAGTAACTGAGGTTGATGATAGAACCATATTACCAATGTTTTATTGTAAACCAAAAATATTTAATAAAAACAAGTAAAGTGGGTTTTAGTAGTATTCTTCAAAGTAGTCTATTCTACGTGGTTTAGCTTTTGGTATTCTTTTATTAAATAGCGTCGACTCGATGTCCTCGTCTTTGTGCTCAACACCGAGTGCCTTTTCAAGGAGAATCCTTCTCTCAATAGACGCTACTAAGTGTCTTGTCTTTACTACGACGTCGGGGTTGACACTTATGCTATCTATTCCGCATCTGACTAAGAACTCGCAGAACTCTGCGTATACGGACGGGGCTTGTCCACATATTGAGACTGTGCGGTAACCATAGGGTGAGTTGTGTGCTACTTTTATTAGGTGTGCTATTGCTCTTTTTACTGCGGGGTCTCTTTCGTCGAAGTATCTTGGGTCGATCTTGGGTAGTATTGCGCTGTCTCTGTCTGTTCCTAGTGTTAGCTGCGTCAAGTCGTTGCTTCCTATGCTGAATCCGTCGAAGTATTTGGCGAATTGGTCTGCCAGGAATATTACTGATGGTACTTCCGCCATAGCCCATACTTTGAAGTCTCTTCCGCTCTCGAGTCCTTCTTCTTTTAGCAGATTAATGAATTTCTCTGCCTCCCATAGTGTTCTTACGAATGGTGCCATTACCCACACGTTCTTTAGTCCGTAGTCTTCTCTTACTCTCTTAATGGCTCTGACTTCTAGCCTGAATGCTTTTTCGTACTGTGGGCTAATGTATCTGCTCACTCCTCTCCATCCGATCATGGGGTTGTTTTCTTCTGGCTCGTATTTCTCGCCGCCTTTAAGCTGCCTGTACTCGTTTGTCTTGAAGTCACTGAATCTTACTACTACTGGTCTCGGATAGATTGCTCTAGCCACTGTTGCTATTCCTTCGGCCATTTTTTCTATGAATTTCTCGTGCTGACCTGTTTCGACCAAGTATAACGGGTGCTCGCCTATGTAGTCTGCCATGATGAATTCTACTCTCATTAAACCTATTCCGTCAAATGGTAGGTTCTTGTATTCTTCTATTTTCTCTGGTACGCCTAGGTTCATGTAGATTTTTGTGCCTGTAGGTGGCTTGATTATGATTTCTATTGGAGGTAATTCTTCTACTTTCTTTTCTTCTTTCTTTGGTGCTACTATTTCTTCGACTACTCCTTCGTATACTACTCCTGTTTTAGCGTCTACTGTGTATTGTTTTCCTGTCTGCATGGCTTTAGTGGCGTTCTGTGTGCCTACAATACATGGAATACCTAGTTCTCTACTTACTATAGCAGCATGACAAGTCATTCCTCCTTCATCAGTAACTATTGCTGAAGCTAGTCTCATATACGGTACCCAGTCCGGGTTAGTCATTGTAGTCACTAAGATATCTCCCTTCTGCATCAATTTCTCTGCGTCCTCTACCGATAAACACACTTTAGCTGTACCAGCAGCAATACCTGGACTTGCCGGAAGACCTTTAACAACTACTTTCTTTTCGGTCACGGGGGCTGTTAGTGCTGCTTCTGCGGCTGGAGCTTCTTTTATGCTCCATACTGTTTCTGGTCTGCTCTGTACTATGAAGACGTTTTCTGGGAAGAGCAGGTCTCTGTCTATTGCCCACTCTATGTCTTGTGGTCTACCATAGTGCTGTTCTATCTTGATACCCAGTTTTGCTAGGTATTTTACTTCCTCGTCTGTTAAAGATGGCTGTTTTCTTCTTTCTGGTGGTACTTCGGCGTGGATGGTTTTTCCTGTCTTAGGGTCTCTGATGTACTCTACTTTTTTCTCGACTATTCGTCTCTCAACGATTTCAAGTGTGTTTTTGTCTACTACCCATTCGTCAGGCGTGACTGAGCCGCTTACGACGGCTTCTCCTAGTCCCCAAGAGCCCTCTATTACTATTTTTGTTCTATCGCCTGTGACTGGGTGGAGTGTAAACATTACTCCAGCGGATCTAGAGTTGACCATTTTCTGTACAGCTACGCTTATCAGTACTTTTTCATGGGCGAATCCTTTTTGTTCTCTGTAGAATATTGCTCTTGGAGTGAAGAGGCTTGACCAGCATTTCTTGACTTTTTCTACTACTTCATCTTCACCCCATACATTCAGGTAAGTTTCCTGCTGTCCTGCGAAGCTTGCGTCTGGCAGGTCTTCGGCAGTAGCGCTGCTTCTTACTGCTACGGGGACTACTTTCATGTTGAGGCGCTTGCACAGTTCGCGGTAGGCTTTTCTTATGTCTTCTTCAATGTCTTTGGGTATTGGTGTTTCTTCGATTAGTCTTCTTATCTTCTTGCTTGCTTCTTCGTAGAGTTTTGGATCGTTTTTATCGGTTATAGTTTCTCTTATAATCTCGTATATTTTATCTTTGATACCGGTCTCCTCGATAAATCTCTTGTAGGCGTATGCGCTTACAGCAAAGCCGGGAGGCACAGGTATGCCTGCGTTGATCATTTCGCCCAGGTTTGCGCACTTTCCGCCTACTAGGGGCACATCTTCTTTTCTGAGTTCCTCAAACCACAATATAGTCTTAGTCTCACGTGAACTCACGAGGACACCGTGATGATGATGACATCTAGTTTATATTTGTTTCTTTCTAGTTGTAAAATAGTGTCCGGCGCCGATGCTTTTGACTACGATTTTGATGTGGACAGGATAGTTCGCTTCATTAAAGACACAGGAGCGCGGAAGATACTAATGCAGCTAGCAGACGGGCTTAAACAGTATTCGGTGAGGCTCTCTGAGATCATAGAGGAGAGAACAGGTTGTACTTGTATAGTTTCCGCGGATCCGTGCTATGGCTTCTGCGACGTAGCTGAAGACGAGGCTGATAGGCTTGATGTAGATGCTATAGTGCATATAGGGCACTCTAGTCCTAGAACACAGTTTCGTAAGCCTGTGCTTTTCATTGAGGCTTACAGTAGGCTAGATGTTTCCCGTGTTATCAGGAAGTCTGTTGAAGCTCTTAAGAAACACGGCTACACTAAGGTAGGTCTTTGTGCCTCTGTTCAGCACTTGAGGGAGCTTCCTAAGGCAGAGGAGATTCTCAGAAAGAGTGGGGTTGAAGTCTATGTAGGAGAGGATCCTAGTGGTATGCTCAGCCGAGGACAGGTGATAGGCTGTAATGTATCTACAGCTCTTAGTGTTAAGGACTTGGTAGACTGTTTTATTGTAGTGAGCGGAGGTAATTTCCACGGACTTGGCGTAGCTCTATATACCGGAGTGAGAGTCTTTGTAGCAGATCCTTATAGAGAAGAGGTCCGCGACTTATCTGGACTGGTCCGCAGGACTCTTGCTGTAAGGTGGTATGCTATTTCAAAACTAAGGGACGCGGGGAGAGTGGGTATAGTAGTTGGGCTTAAGACAGGGCAGGCTTTTATGGAGCAGGCTCTCAAATTGAAGAAAAGACTAGAGGAGAAGAGTAAGAAAGTGTACCTATTTGCTCTGAGAGAAGTGGTCCCTGAAGCGCTCGTAGCGTTTAAGGACATAGAAGTGTTTGTAATAGCTGCTTGTCCTCGAATCCCTATTGACGATTACTCCAGCTTTCATGTCCCAGTACTTAATGTGAGAGAAGCGTATATGTGCTTAGAAAACTATATGGGAAAATACTATGATTTTAAGTAGTTTTACTCGCTTTTCTCCTGGCTTTTACTCTTCTCCTCCTTTTCCCCTTCGCTAATCTCCTTTTCTAGTTCTTTCTCGACTTCCTCTAGTGATGGAGGAGGCGGAGTAGTGGCTAGAGTATAGCCGATCCACGCGAGGATTCCGAATACAGCGTATACTGCTATGAGAGCAGTGATTTTAATCAAAAATTCTGAGACCCACTCTTCAGCTAGGAAGAGCCCCCAGCCGTATAGTATCATGACCGCTACTGATACTAGAAGGAGGAGTACTCCTATTGCTCGGTCTTTAGTCATTAAGTTCCCCCTTTTCCACACTAGCTAGGTAATTTAAGCTTTTTGCACAAGAAGCCTAAGTTTATAATTAAAGGCAGGAGGGTCGCTAGAAAAGGATATATTTCTGAAGGGGCTACACCACTTATGTCTGTAAAGAAGCTTCCACCGGGAAAGAATCCTCCTAGAGACATTTATGTGATCATAGAGATCCCTAAGGGTTCTAACATAAAATACGAGATAGATGAAGAGACCGGAGTAGTCATGGTAGATAGAATTCTCTACACTGCTATGTTCTATCCATTCAACTACGGTACAGTTCCCCAGACACTAATGGAGGACGGGGATCCGGTAGACGTTTTAGTAGTTTCTCACGAGCCACTATATCCAGGCACAGCCATAAGGTGCAGACCTATAGGAGTGCTTGAAATGGAAGATGAAGAGGGAATTGACCACAAAATAATAGCAGTACCTGTATCGAAAATCGATCCTCGCTTCGATAACATAAAGGATGTGGCTGATTTGCCGGAAGCAGAGCTAGACAAGATTAAACACTTCTTCGAGCACTACAAGGAGCTAGAAAAGGGCAAGTGGGTAAAGGTTCGCGACTTTAAGTCACACGAGATAGCCGAGAAAATGATTGTAGAGGCTATAGAAAGATATAAAAGGGAAGGCTAGTAGACTTCCTTAGCTGTGATGAAGGTTTCTGGTCGGGGTCAGTGATGCCCTTAGGGCCCTTTGCTGATTAGGTGTTTTTATGCTCACTAGGACTTGGGCGGGGTCTTTTCTTTTGGGCAGTTTGCCTCAGGGCTGTGAGTATTGCTTGTATGGGGCTAAGCTAGTCTTATTTATTACTGGTTTATGTGATAAGAGCTGTTGGTACTGTCCTCTTTCTTTTGAGAAGAGAGGGAGAGACGTTGTCTACGCTAATGAGAGACCTGTGAGGGCCATTGATGATGTTATTGAAGAGGCCGAAGCTCAGGGAGCGGAAGGTGCTGGGATTACTGGAGGAAACCCGCTCCTAGTGTTTGATAGAGTTATTGAGTATTTGAGAGGGCTTAAGGACTACTTTGGTGAGAGTTTTCACATACACTTGTATACGGCTGTCTCTAGGGCTCTGACAGTGGAGAAGGTTCGTACTCTAGAGAAGATTGGGTTAGATGAACTGAGAATACACTTAATGCTAGATAATCCTCAGGAGTGGAAGATTGTAGAGAAGATTGTTGGAGCCTTGTCTAATATGGCAGTCGGTGTGGAGATACCTGTTATACCTGATTTAGCCGAAGATATTAAGAAGATGATTATGTTTCTGGACAGGGTTGGCGTGCTATTTTTGAATATGAATGAGCTTGAGTTCAGCGAGTCCAATTCTTTTGCATTAAAAATGAGGGGATATTCTCTGAGAAAAAATAGCTTCTCCGCTGTCAATGGTAGCCATGAAGCGGCCATGGATATAATGGAGTGGGCTGAGATTAACGTGAAGAATCTGAGCATACACTATTGTCCAGCATTTATCAAAGATTCCGTTCAGTACAAGAACAGGTTAATACGTACAGCCAAGAGAGTGAAAAAGAGGCATGAGGTGATTACAGATGAGGGGACTCTCATTAAAGGAGTAGTGATTCACAGTTCTCTGAGTTTAGCAGAGCTATGCAAGTACATAGAGAGTATCATAGGAGTCTCTCCGTATATGGATCTCTCGAAAAATAGAGTCGAGCTACATCCAGAACTTCTAGAAGAGATTTCAGATAAGCTCAAAGCTATTGGATGTGAATGCTATATTGTTGAAGAGCTACCCACCTACGGTAGGAGGCAGGTGACTCAAATAGCTCTATAGCTTGCTGCATTTAAGTGCAGAAAGAGAGTTTAAGTCTTCCACTAAGAATATATATCTTCTCTTAGAAAAGATATGAATGATAGAGAAGGAGCTTAAGAGACTTGTGGAGAAGTATGTGTATTATATTAAAGCTAAATCATCTAAGACTGTTCTCTCTCCTGAGGAGCTTAAGACGCTTGCCGAGTTAGAAGATGAGCTTTCTCGAGAAGATATTAAAGTAGTCCTAGAGGAGGAGTTTGTAGAAGAACTGTCGCCTACAAGGAGTAGCTACTTGAAGGATATCATTGAAGGGAAGAGGAAAATAATTAGTTTTGAGAGTGAGTGGGAAAGAATCTATCTTATAGTAGGCAGTGACTCAGCATTATTCAGACAGATACACGAAACTAAGGAAGACCTAAGGGCAGCTTTCTGGCTATACTTTTATCATATGAAAAACCTTTTCAGGAATGCTCTAAGGGAGCTGACCAGAGGAGATTTATCTAGAGCATCCTCAATGGTCATCGCCATTAAGCAACTTCTTCCCTCCTTCCTTAGAGAGGACGCTGATGAAGTTTTGTCATACCTAAGAAATCGCGAGTTAGACTATGCGCTAGAGAAACTTAAAGAGCTGAGAAATAAAGTGAAAAAAACTTTAATATCTTCTTGGAGAAGTAGAGTTGGGTGATGAGCCGACGGCCTACGAATTGATGAGTGAGCGGGTAAGCTACTGACATGTGGTTATATGAAGTTAAAGGGATCTAAAGCTACAGATCTTTTGAAGAAAATAGCTGTTGATGTGAGGTGGTGTGATTCGTGCTCTGTGCCAGTAACTTCTTTAGACACCTGTGGAGTATGCGGCAGCAGAACTAGGAAAGTTAAGGCAGTGCCTCCTGCCGATATAAGACCAGCTTTTTCTAGAGATCTTCGTGACCTCCGGGAATTGCTTGAGGCTAGCTACGGTGCTAAAATAGCAGAAAAGCTGCTTCCTCAGCGTAGTATAGTGCTTTTGAATAAAATAGAGTATGCAGATGCAGCCGATGAAGTGATAGTCGGTGGATTCACTATTGGTACGAGGATTTATGACTTGTATTCGCTAAAATGGGTGTTTCGCCCTGAATATAGAGGGGCTTCCCTTCTCATAGCCGAGAGGAGAGCGTATGCCATTGTTAAATCATCCACGCTTAAGAAGTTTCAGTTTTTCGAGAGGAGTGATATAGTTGAAGGAGACCTTCCTGAGAAGGGGTACGTGGCTGTTGAAACTGCTGACGGGAGGTACCAAGGTTTAGCCAAAGTTCTCGAAAGAGGAGGTCTTCGTGTCGCGAAAGTGTGGAAGGCTGTCCCCCCTCTTCCTAAAGTGAAGGGTTATAGTGATTTAAGTAAGGCTATTAAGGCTAATGAAGAGAGGCTAGACTTACTTGAGAATGATGCGCTCAGACTTATAGAAAACTACAGAGAAGGTAGTGCTGTTACTATTTCGGGCGGAAAAGATAGTTCAGCGGCTCTTGCACTTGCTGTAAAAGCTGGAGTAAGATATGCCGTCTACGTGGATACCGGAGTAGACTTTGCTGAAAACTACAATTCAGTGAAAGAGATATGCAGTCTGCTGGGTGCAGAACTGCTAGTTGCTAAGCCCAGAGACGGCTTCTGGAAATGTATCCGGGTATTTGGTATTCAGAGCAGAGACTACAGGTGGTGTACGAGGGTTTTAAAGCTCGCGCCTCTAGCTAAGATTTTTTCTGAAAAAGGTTTTGTGACAAGTATTACTGGTCAGAGGAAGTATGAGTCAGTGTCTAGAGCTATTGCTGCTCAAGTATCTAGATCATATACTCTCCGTAGCATAAGGAGTGTGGTTTCACCGATACACTCTTGGTCGTCGCTTGAAGTCTTTATGTATTTAGAGAAAGAGAGTCTTCCTATAAACAGGCTGTACTTCTCCGGCTTTGACAGAATTGGTTGCTATGTGTGTCCAATGCTTAAGCTACCCGAGATAAATTCGATTTCTAGTCTAGAGTTTTCTAAATGGAATCGTTTTCTGAAGACACATGCTAGAAAACACAAGCTTCCACAAGAGTGGATATCGCTGGCTTTATGGAGGTGGCGCTTCAAGTACCCACCTGAAGTAGAGACAGTCTTGAGTAAGCGCGGTATTAAGGCTAAAGAGATTATACTCAGAAATCTTTCTAGTAGAGTTAATATAGGGCTTGAAGGAAACTCGCTGAGAGTGATTCTTGTAGATCTTCCTGAGGTAAATTTAAGCCTACTAGCTAGGAATTTGCAAAACTTTTTTGATGTAAAGAGGTCTTCAGGAGAGAAACTTGTGTTAGAGGATAATATTGAGGTATATAGTAATGGAACAATTGTTGTCCCTTCAGACTTAATCAAAAACATAGATTTTATTGTAAAAAGTATTTATTCAATACATGTATGTGTGAGATGTGAGCTTTGTAAATATTCTTCGCCGGATGATTGTCCTGTGCTAAAGTATCTTCACTTAGATGTAGCCAATCTCGTGAGAAAGATTCTTGAGGGCTGATGATCATTTTCGTCAAAGCAGTGCGGGGGGTGGGATTTGAACCCACGCCGGCCTACGCCACGGGATATCCTCATCTAGTGATCTTGAGTCCCGCCCCTTTGACCTAGCTCGGGCACCCCCGCAAGAGAAGATTTCAAGAAGAGGTATATAAACTTGTATTTCCGAGTCTATTTGACTTGATTCAACCAGACTGGCTAATATCTTGTGGGTTGCTCTTCGGTATTTAGCTATTTTGTATAGGAAAATTGTGGATATACTTAGTGCGGGGGGTGGGATTTGAACCCACGCAGGCCTACGCCAGTGGAGATCTGACGGGAAGCCCGCCCTCAGTCCACCCCCTTTGACCTAGCTCGGGCACCCCCGCAAGAGAAGACACTTTGGGCAAATATATAAACTTTTTTAAAATGATTTCCTTGTATTTTCTTCAGGTTATTTGGGAGAGTGTTTTTTCAGGAAACTTTGTATTCTGTTGAAAGCTTCCTCTAGAACGTGTATTGGTGGTAGGAAGACTGCTCTAAAATGATTTCTTCCTGCTTCTCCGAAGCCTGATCCGTGAACTATCAGTACTTTTTCTTCTAAAAGGAGTTTTTCTGCGAACTCTCTATCGTTTTTCCAGTCGCCCCTAGTCTCTATCTTGGGAAATATATAGAACGTTGACTTAGGCTTCACGGCAGAAAGTTCGCTTATTTCTGTGATTCTCTTGTAGATGTAGTCTCTGCGCTGTCTTAGTTTACTTACCATTAATTTTAAGTGGTCAAGTGGGCCTCTGAGAGCAGCTATTGCTGCTTTCTGTATAGGAGTTGCTGCGCAGAGTCTGCATCGAGCCATCTTAATGACCGCTTCTCTAAGCTCGTCTACGTACTGTTCCGTAGGGTCTTTTATGTATAAGTATCCTAGTCTCCAGCCAGTCATTAAGAATGTCTTAGAGAAACCATTGAGGACTATCACTGGAGTATCCTTAGTCAAATATGCTGTGCTCTTAAAGTTTCCTTCAAATACTATTCCATCGTATATCTCGTCTGAAATGACTATCAGAGAGTTTTCCGATGCTATGTCGAGTATCATTTTTATTGTTTTTTCTTCGTAGACTGTTCCTGTGGGATTATTTGGGTTTATTAAAACTACTGCTTTTGTTTTTTCGCTTATTTTTCTTGAGATGTCGTCTATGTCGGGCTGCCATGAGTTCTCCTCGGAGCACTTGTAGACAATACTTTTTCCGCCGTAGAGAGTGGGATAGGTGCTGTAAAGCGGATAGCTAGGCTCGGGTATTAGGAGTTCGTCACCAGGATTTAATAAAACTGCGCATACGAAGTTGATAGCTTCAGAGACTCCCTGAGTGATTATTATGTTCTCTGGCTCTACGTCAACATTGTGCCAGCTTTTTTCCTTAAAGGCTATTGCCTTTCTTAGCTCGGAGTCTCCTTCTGAGCGAGAGTAGTAGTTATGTTTCTCTAGAGTAGCCTTATACAAAGCCTCCTTTACGTGAGTTGGGGTATCAAAATCGTATTTTAGAGGATCGCCTATATTTAGGTAAATTACTTTTTCTCCTTTAGCTTCAAGTTCTTTTGCTAGCGGTACTAGTTCCCTAATCGCGTAATTTATATGGGATATTCTATCTGCTATAATTTTTCTCACTTAAGCTCTAGCCCTTTTAAATTAAATAAGTGTTTTAGATAACTTTTCTACACATACTACATATAGGTTTTTGACCCAGCAAGAATACCGATTGAACATTGTTAAAATTGATGTTATAATAGGACAACTACCACAGGTCACTATTCTACTTACATGACGTATCCTTAACCTTCGAAGAAGAGATACTAAATCTTTAAGATGAATGTATGGTGCCCCGGCCGGGATTTTCCCTCGGGGGGTGTTTTCCCGCGAGTTTTGAACCCGGGTCCTCCGGCTATAGAGGGAATATACCCACTCTCTGCTTTCATCCGTTTAGCTCGAGAGGCCGGTATGCTTGACCGGGCTACACCACCGGGGCAATCTAACCTACAATCCACAAATAATTAAATTTTTCTCCATTAATGAGGAGGCTAACTTAGACTAATTTTGGGATATCTAGTGGTATTTGTTTTTCTTCAGCTAAATAGTAGTTGATTGGTGAGTATGCCGTACTGTTAAGTAAACTGTTCAGTTAAGTAGTACTCACCCTGTATACCACTACCTGGACCTCATATACTCTTCTCTTATAGTGTCTGTGCAGCCTCGGTATAGTTATTATTCCTAGTGCTTTCAGTGTTATTGTCCCCTTTTTCTTTTTAATATGTTTTTCAATAAAATCGGCTGTAGCAGCTTTGTGTATAGTATAAATAATTCTTGATATTTCTAGAGCTTTATCTAGGAATTTAAGGTCTGCGCCGCGTCTATGTACACCGAAAGGAGGGTTTTGTAGAACAGTGTCTATCTTTCTTCTCAGCCAGAAGTATCTGACATCTGCCACAATGAATTCTACTGACTGGAGTAATCCAAGTTTACGGGCATAGTTTTTCGCGTCTTTCACTAACTTGAAGTCTACGTCTACGCCAATTACGTAATGTGCCCCTAGTAGTGCAGCACCTAAGGCAAGTCTTCCCGTGCCGCACCCTAGGTCTACTACAATCTTTCCTGGGATGTCGTTAAAAGCAGTTGATGCGGTCCATAGAATGTCGCTTGCGAGCTGAACAGGCGTTTCATATTGCTCTAACTCAATAGAGGGTGATTGAGGACCCTTTATTGTAGACAATAGTTTCTTTAAGTCGCTTTTCTTTAATATCTTCACAATTCTCATAGAGTCTCTCGAGCTAAAGTATAAATAGCTACAGTTATCGTAGAGGGTGATGAAGAAATTTAAGACGACGTACTTGATTTTCATAGTATTGCTAGTGGTTATCGCATGTGTCGGTACTCTTGGAGCACCATTTAGCTCGCAGGAAACTGCACAGAGTGGAGTAAAGGCAGTGAAGATATTGGATAAGTACTCAGTTCTTCTTGTAGGTGAAGACTATGTGGACTTAGTTAAATATGGAAAACAGCGTACGCGACTATATGAGGCCACAGCTCCTATCTCGTGGTTTAAGATCTTTGAGAAAAAAATTGCTCTATTCCAGAAAGATGGCAGATTTCTAGTACTTGACAGCACTACAGGGCAAGTAGTATTCAAAAGAGTGCTCTCTATGTTTTCGGGAGCATGCATACATAATGATCTAGTAGTGTACTCTAATGTCTCCCACTTACTGGCGGTTAGGGAGTCAGGAGAACTTGAGTGGGTTTCAACGAAAAAGTTTTTCGGGAATAACGAACTCGAGATATGGGACAGCTCGGATAAAGGGCTGGTGATAAGGCTTTCTAACGGCACGTTTATTTTCATAGACTTCGCTGGAAAGACTCACTGGAAATACTCGCTTTCCAGAACAGTCGGCTTTCTATGGTTAACTCGAACAATTCCTCTGCCAGTAATCGATTTAGTTGTCGTCGGCGAGACGATGATAGTGGTATGGGACAATGTAACCATTGTTAGTGGAGGGAAAGTAGTTTTTTCTGAGAGAGTTGGTATGTGTGTATCAATGTGCCTCAGCGAAGACAGCCTATATATTATTACTATAGACAGGAAGCTAGTGGCTTTTTCTCTCAAAAAACCTGGCAGATTATATGAGCTAACTGCGCCCACCTATGTTGTGAGGGTATGTGTCTACGAAGACTTGTTGGCTTTACAAGGCTCTGACAATAACATTTATCTACTGTCCGCATCGAATGGCTCTCCTTACGCAATGATCTCTTTCGAAAGCCCCATTGCTGCTTTTGACTTTAAGTACAATATTATTACTGCAGTGTTATTTAGTGGAGAGTTGATCACTAAAAAGATAGACGAGATTCACCCAAGAGTGTTTGCAGAAAAGACGGAAGAGTGGACCAGGATAGGAGAATATGCCGTTTTTAAAATAACGCTTCTAGAGGAATCACGAGAATTATCAGTACAAGTTGAGAAAATATCCGCTGAAGTAAAAGTCTCAAATAGTACAATTTTGATCAAGGTTCCTGCTGGAAGTAGTGTAAAGAGCTTTAATGTAGTTGCTAAAATTTCAAGCAGTAAAGGAGAGGTCAAAGTGTCTTTGAGAGTATATGTCACTAAAAGCAACAGGAATTTCTACTACTGGGTAGTCGTGGTGGCGCTAATAGCTCTCCTTATAGTATTGATTCCTACCAAGCTGATTAAAGGATCATAATCGCCAACCAATCAGATTTACCTAGTTTAAAGGATCAGACAAGGGTGGGGTCATCACAGATCGGCTCGTCTCTTCCTTCATCATTTCGAGCTCGGTGGGCCTAGCATCGCTCACAGCTCGCTACGGGCGCAGGAGCCTCATCGCTCTACTTAACCGTAATATTTTAGTATTTTAAGTTTTACTAGCCAAAAGAATGGATGGCAGTGCTGCTACAACTAAGGCAGCTGTACTGAGGCTCAAAAAGAAGTATTTAGATCTAGTAGCTGAAGGAGTGAAATGCACGACCATTAGGAGAGGAAAGCGTAGGATCGAGAGCGCGAGACTGAAAATTGTCGGGGGGAAAGACGTAGTTATTGAGGCGAGAGTTAGAAGTATACGCTATAAGAGAGTACGCGAGCTTTCTCTTGACGATGCTCTGAGAGACGGCTTTCTCGATCTCGAGGAGCTTATAGAGGAGCTAAAAGAAATTTATCCTTCGCTTAAATCAGATGAATGGGTGACTATAGTAGAGTTTGAGGTAGTGGGTCGGCCATCGTGTTCAGGTGTAGAAATAAGCTATGAAGGATTATCTTCAAGAGATATAGCGCTCTTAGCCCTTAAATACGACTTAGTGAGAGGCAGAGGAGCAGAAGTACTGAAGCTTGTAGTTAAGGAAGGTAGTATATGGAGAGCTACTGTAGCCACAGGCAGAGTATTTAACAGATTTTTTATAAGGAAAATTGTATTAGATGCTTTAGAGAAGCTGAAGGAACATAATCTCATTTAACGTCTCCTTTTTCTACTGGTGGCTTTATCCCAGTAGTCTCTCATATCTTTAAGAGACTCTATCACTGCCCGGGCGAACTTTTCCTCAGAAGCTGCCAGCTTATCAAAATACTTCAGAAATCTGGCTTTCACATTTTCAACAACTTCTTTACTTTCTTTGGCTCCGGAAGCGATCAGTGATAATTCTTTCTCAATAGATCCTCTGACCTCTGGTGAAACTAGTTCAGGTACTATCGAGTACAGCGCTAGTGCTATGGTTTTGCCGAGCGGGGTCGGTATGCATTGTCTATTTTTTATAAAGAAGTAGCCTCGCTCGATATTTGTCTGAATGTGATCTTGCATTGTTGCATCTGTTCCAATGCCGTATATTCTCATTAATCTCAATAGCTCAGCTTCGCTAAGGTAGGGTGGAGGCCTAGTTTCTTTCTCGACTATTCTAGCGCTAATTAGACGTGCTTTATGTCCTATCGAAGTTTTCGGCAAAACTTTTTCTGAGGGCTTTTCGTAGGGATATATCTCATAAAATCCTTCGTTCAGTATCTTTAGTCCTGTTGCAATAAACACGTGTCCTCCAATTTTTACCTTAATCTCCTGCTTCTCTATCAGAGCCAGAGAACTCAGAGTAGATAGGAAGTGGCGGACTATAAAATCGTATAACTTCATACCTTTTTCTCCGAATTTTCTCTTAACAAAAATGAGCTTAGAGCTTTTAGTAGGGTATATAGGTGGATGCGCCTTATCGTCTTCTTTACCTCTTGTTGCTACTATTTTATGTTTAGAGAGAATTCTCCTAGTGACATATTCTCCGTAAACTTCATGCTTAGAAAACATTAATACGAGTCTTCTCAAGTTAAGTGTCGGTGGATAAATGGTAGTGTCGGTTCTAGGATAGGATATAAGCCCATTGCGATACAGTGCTTCGGCTAAGTCCATGCACTGTCTAGGTCTGATGTTGAGAAACCGGCTAGCTCTTCTTTCCATCTCAACAGTGTTTAAAGGTATAGGAGGTGAAACCGAGCGTCGAAGGTACTCAGCCTTAATTACTTCACCATACTTGCTAGCAGTAATTTCATTTAATATTTTCTTAGCTAAATCTAT
This sequence comes from Thermoprotei archaeon, assembly GCA_003650815.1. GTDB lineage: Archaea > Thermoproteota > Thermoprotei > Thermofilales > B15-G2 > B15-G2. Next base: position 16,529 of record QMSB01000034.1, read on the forward strand.
TTTCTCTATTTTCTCTTTCTCATATCTAAATTTTATTATTTTACCATTTATATCAATTTTCGCTTCTATACTAT
>QMSB01000035.1 GCA_003650815.1 Thermoprotei archaeon
AGAATTCCTCCAGTACCTCTTTTAGTGAGAAAGTTTGGGGGAGAGCATGATATTTTCTCAGGTCCTAGGCGGGTAGGTTATTTAAAGATACCTGATGAAGGAGAGCCTTCAGGAGAAGTCTTAGTTAGTGAATTTCATGAGGTAGAGCTTGATGTATTGCTGAAGTCTAATGCTCCGTACTTAGAGTTTTTTGAGAAAATGTCTCTTTCTCTGCTAAGGAAGTTAACTGGATTTGACGACGTAATTGTTCCTTGGAGTGCTGGGAAAGACTCTACTGCTGCTCTTCTTTTAGCAGTAAAAGCTTATGGTGTTAAGAAAATTACTGCCATTTACGTTGATACAGGAGTGGATTTCCCCTGTAACTTAAAGTACGTGGAGACTGTGTCGAGAAAGCTTGGAGTTAGACTGGAGGTGGCTGAGGCACATGTGGACAGTGCTTTAGAGGAGAAGGGTTTACCTACGAATGAGAATAGGTGGTGTACTAGGATGAAAATAGAGGCGCTTTATAGGAAGATAAGAGAGGCTTCTAGGGGCAGGACACTGATAGTAGTAGGGGATAGAGATGCTGAAAGTGAGCTTAGATCGAAGAGACCCTTTGTTAGGACTCATGAAGAGTTTACTCAAGTAGCTCCTCTTAAGCTATGGAGTGGGAGTCATGTTCAGCTGTACCTGCTTAAAAATAATATTCCGCTGAATCCTCTCTACTTGGAAGGATTCTACCGGCTTGGATGCTTTATTTGCCCTGCTCTCCGCTCCTGGGAGATAATGATTCTTAAAAACAACTTGAAGCTCATCCCTGGAGATCAGCTAAATTTATTTAAATCCTTTTTAAGGTGTAAAGGAGAGCGGGCTTAAGGTAGGTCTGTATGCTGTGGCTTGTAGTTACGTTGGTGCTAGTCTTGTTTGCGGCAGGTACTGTAATTTCAGCAGTGTACCTATTTCCAGGATTGTTTATGAATCCTTTTAGTCGAGTACTTGAAGTAGAGCTTGATGAGCCTGTTGTAATTATCTCTGATATACACGACGACTCTTCGCTACCGCCTGAGTTTTTAGATAAAATAAAGGAAATAGGGCCTAGGGCTGTGATTTTTGCAGGTGACTTGTTTGATGAGGCGCATAGACTTGTCTCTGTAGACGAGCTCGAAGAGATGCTTGAGTCTAAAATAGGTCTTTTGCCGAAGTCTGTGGAGAAAATAGTGTATGTGCTTAGCTTAGCGTCACATGATCCTATTGTCTGGCGCGAAGTAATTGAGTTCGAGTTATCTTCAAGAAAAGTTATTGTCACGAAACTTTGCTTAAAAGCTGTTGTAAACAGTCTTAGTATCTATGTTACTCACGGTGACAAATCTTGCCGCAATGGGGCTTTAGCGCACGTTGTTAACGGACTTGCTAGCTTCTTTGGTGTAGATCTTTTCTTAGAAAGGATGCTTAGAAGATACTTGGAGAATCGGTCTTGGCTAGTTATGGGTCACACACATATTCCGGGAATTTCGCACAAGTACTTTGTTGTAAATACTGGTTCATGGAAAGAGTACTATCGCAGGGCATCGAAAAGTTTTGCATTAGTTAATGGAGGAAAAGTGCAGCTTATTTTTGTGTAGATTTCTTGAGACGTATATGCAGTAGCCAGCTTCACGGGCTATTATTTCACAGTTTCCGAAAACTTCTATCATTTTATCCATTAGTCGTCTTCCTCCCTTCTTGTGTCTAGCTACTATCTGGAGTAATCCTCCTTCTACTAGGTGTCTGGGAGCCTTCTCTATAATCTTGTAGCATACTTTGAGACCTGCGCTTATGGGAGGATTTGAGACTACTGTGTCGAATGTCTCGTTTTTGACGGGTTCGTAGAGGTCGCCCCATCTGACTTCAGCGTTTTTAATGTTGTTCAACTTGATGTTTATTTTCGCTAGCTTCACTGCTCGCTTGTTAATATCGGTCAGAACTACATATCCTCTAGGAGCTAGTTTAGCTGCCACTATTCCCAGAACTCCGTACCCGCAGCCTAAGTCTAGTATCTTCCAGTTCTCCTCTATCCTCATGTATTTCGCCAAGACCTCGGTTCCTTTGTCCAGCTTTTTAGCAGAGAATACTCCGCTTTCACTGACTATGATTAACTCTACTCCTCTTATGAATACTTTAAACTTATATTTTCTGATTTTACTCGAAGGTATCTTAGTAAAATAGTGTTCGGTCACTTTAGTGAACTGACCTATTTAGGTACTTAAAGATTTAGCTGTGTGAGCACTAGGTATACTATAATGCTGAGGAAGACGGGTATAGGGAGTCCTGGTAGAGCTCTTCTATATTTTTCTAACAACTTGAGTGTGATGAATGCTCCTATAACTATGCTTGACGAGACAACAATGAAGCGTAGTGCTGAGAATGTCGGCGAAATCAGCGATAATGCCATGATCATACTGTAGAAGACAACGTCTCCTAAGCCCATTAGCACTCCTCCATATGAGAACGCTATTCCTCTTAGAAAGCCTGGCTCTTTTGATTTTCTTCCTGTACTTTCTATAGACTTTATCTCATCTACGAGTGTTCTGAGAGGTCCTCTGAAGACCGCGTAAATATCCCATAGAGCTACTACGGCAGAAGCCGCTAGTATCGTCCATGAAGGTAATGTTGAGCCAAAAATAGCTCCTATAGATGAGCCAAAAAATATTGTTGATAAAGCGACTAATTTTCTTTTTTTAGCAAACAGTATGAGATAAGCCATTAAGAGAGAAGCCGCAATAGCAGCTATGTTGAAAGATACTATATCTAGAAACTCCAGTCCAACGATTATGCACAGACTAATACCGTATACTGTTACTACACTATAGATAGATAATATTACTAGGACTTTAACTATAGCCTCAAGAATCTTCAATTTCTTTAACTTGATAAAAATATATAACATTATAGAGCCCACTACTATCATAGACATTAGTAGTGCTGTATTGTATAGGGTTGCGGAGTAAGTTTCCTCCCTAATAAAAGGAGTCTCTACAAGCTCACATATCTTTGACATTGATAAAATATATGTACACATATAGGCGAAGAAAGCTGTTAGTGTTAATGGGATTAGGTAAGCTAGTGATACTCTTTTTCCCACATTCTCTCCATAACTAGACTAGGCTTAAATACTTTATTAAGCCTAAGAGACTTAATCCATACTGCTGAAGATACAGTTTAGAGAGATTTAAGTGAAGCTAGCGGTTATCTTTACTGGTAGAAGCGGTGTTTTAAATAGATCTCTTGAGCTACTCGCTTTCAAGTAGTATTCTCTTAAGTTTTTTAGAGTAGGATCGAGCGTCAAAAAGCGCTAAGCCAAGCTTAGCTCCAGGTCTTAGCACGACTGAAAGCAGTACTTCTTCTGTAACATTAGTTATTAATATTCCTCCTTCTGTTCCCTCAATATAAGTCATGACGTTACGCCCTCTTCCCAGCTCAGCTGCTACTCTCTCGGCTACACTTTGAATAGCAGCTGTCATCGCTGCTACTTTAGCTTCATCGACTTCGCTTGGCAGAGCGCTAGCTATGACAAGGCCATCAGAGCTCACTAGCGCGCTAGCTTCAATATCACTATTTCTTCTCTCCAGGTCTCTAAGAGTCTTCGCCAATTCCTCAACACGACTACTCAAATGCGTTCACCCTATTTTTTACACTACTGTTGACATTTATATGTATCGCATTAATTAAGTTTGACCTAAATTTCTGATGAGGCAATAGTATCTATTTTAGGAGGGTTAGAGGCAAGAAACTGAAATATTTTCTCGGAAAGTTTTTGAGGAGAATTTACTATATAATAATTTGATAATAAATTTTCTAAAAACTTCTTAATACTATCAGTAAGTACTCTTCTATCTAGTATCACTATAACAGCTTTATCGCGCTCAGATCTTATAGCTCTTCCTGCAGCCTGCTTTATTTTCATAGCAGCTGGTATGGCGTAAGCGTACTCCCATCCGAGACTTCTGTTAGAGTACTTCATAGATATTAGTTCTTTAAGCTTATTGCTGAAAATATCAGGTTCAGGATAAGGTATTCCGGCTATAACTACTGTTGAAATTAAGCTCTCACCTCTGCTCTTTATTTCTATTCCTTCAACTATTTTTCCTCCAGCTACTGCGAATACTAGTGCTTTTGGCACACTCCTTACCTGAAATATTACATCCTCTATTCTGGTGTCCTCATCCTCAATTACAGTAGGCTTTTCCTCAACAAGTCTTTTGAGAGGCTTCATTATTTCATATGATGGAAATACCACTAACACAGCTTTTTTCATAGGAGATGCTCTAAAGGCTGAATCTATGTAACTAGCCATCTTCTTAAACATTTCTTCACTTCTCTCAACATATCTTGAAGTGACATCAGATGCTACTATTACTAACCTATTTTCTCTCGGAAAAATTTCTCCTACTCTCAGTTCTCTTACTCTATTATCAGGTATTCCGAGAATGTCTACCATGAAGTTTTTAGGTTGAAGAGTAGCACTCATTAATATTGCAGACTTCACATTGCTAAAGAGTTTTTCAAGCCTACTGGCAGGATTTATGCATCTGTATTCTAGCGTTACTTCTCCTTCCTCTCTCTTAGCTGATAGGACATAACCTCTACGAAACTCTATTAAGGCTCGTAGAAATTTCGCTACTACTCTAGAATAACACTTACTTTTAGGCATCTTTTCATCCCTACTCTTCTTTAAGGAAAGTGCACTAGCCTCTCTCTCAAAAGTCTGTATGCTTCTAACAGCTGTCAAAAGGTCGTCTATCTCAATTAAAATGCTTCTCTTATCTCCTATTCTCTTAGATATGGCTCTGTAAAATGCAAGAAGCCTATCGTAGTCTTTAACTAAGTCATAAAATCTATATTTTAAGGCCTCCCTTCTGCCGAGCCTAATTAATCTAAGTGAAAGCTTAAGACTTAGCATATTCGATAAGGATGATGAGAGGTTATGCGCTTCATCTATAACCAGTACCACTTGATTAAGCGATATACCTGTCATAGAGAAGAAGGCTTCTTGAACCTTAGGGTCAAAGACATAGGGATAAGCTCCTATAACAACTTTAGCTTTCAGTGCTACAAGCCTACGAGCGACTTCATAAGGGCAAAGCTCATCGCCTCTACATTTTTCAATGAAGTCTACAGGGCTCCTAGCAATAAAGCAGTACTCAAACAGTTCTTCTGGCGGTAACTTAGCTACACTAGCAGAGTACTTACAACCCTTCCCTCTCTCAAGTTTACAAAACTCTAAGAACTCGTCGTAATCCATGTATCGTGCTGACTCAAGAAAACACATTTCTCTCTTGCTACGAAAAAGAGAATAAAGAACATTAATACCCCGCCTACGCAATAGCCTTAACTCTCTAAACGGAGCCATAGCCTGGTTTTTTGTCCGCGCTGTGAAAAAGATCAGGCAGTCAGGTAGCTCATCAAGAGCTGCGAGAGCTCCTGCCAGCACCGCAGAGGTTTTTCCCACACCTGTAGGAGCCTCTAAGAGGAGTATGCTCTCTCCTCTAATACTGTCTCTTACAGCTTCTGCTATCTTCTTCTGGTACTTCCTCCAGCTAGAGTATGGAAAATACTTATTTAGAGACATTAATAGCGGAAACTTATTAGTCTAGCAGAAATTAAAGTTTAACTCCTTCTATGCTCTTAAGCCACTCTAAGAGCCTCTGGAAAGCAACTATCTTAGAAATAGCCTTAGAGCCTGGAGGACCCGGCTTCTTCATATAGAAAGCATTAACCTCATAGACTGTTCCGCAGACCTTACTGTCTACGGCGATTTTCCCAAGCCTGGCTAGGTCTACGAGCAGGCCAGCTAGAGCAGGGCTATCATTAACTCTCATGTTAACTACTATTTCATCGACTACTCCATTAAATGAGACATATTCTAAGTGCAGTGAAACAAACTTTTTGTCGCCGAGTGGAGGTAAATAGCCCGTAGGCTTAATGTAGGTAGGTACATGGTACCCGAGTATGTCTTCAACAACACTGCTCTTAGTAGTCTCCTTAGCCTTATTCCTATTCTCGTCAGTGAGGGCTAAAAAGTCTGTATTACCTCCAATATTGAGTTGAAGAACATGCTTAACTCTCCTATTTCTCTCCCTCATGTGTTCAATTAAATCTGCTGTAAATGGCGTAGCTCCTGTGGCACAGTCGTCACCAAAGATAACTAAACCAGATTTCTCACACAAGTTTAGAAATGCAGGATCATTTGCTACTGGAACAGGAATAGCATTGATAAATGCTATAGGCTTCACTTCCCGTGAATAAAGATACGCAATGTAAGCATATACCTGCGTCGCTGTGAGTAAAGAAGTCTTTTCTTCAGCTATAGCTTCCTCTAGCTCAGAAACATCTCTGAAGGGACGAGCATACTCAGTAGTAATGGTGTTTAAGATAACATCCGGCTTGAGCTCCTTCCACTCTTCTAGTATCTCATCGATAGCTTTGCTCAGACTACTAGACTCCTCTAAGCCACAGGCCTTCACAGGCATTCCTGAAAGGCTATTTAAGTGAATACCCCTCCTCACCTCGATTTTCTCTAGAGTCTTGGGGATAGGAATATAGTCTCCTATAAGTTCCTTAGCAACTCTGTAGATGGTTTTCCCTATCTTATTTTCATCAACATCATAGGATGCAACAATCTCTAATTCGCTAATAGGGTACTTCAGATTATAGTTAGCCAGAGGAACACCATAGGCCTCTACTTCGCCAACTTTAATGCGCTCAACCCCTACAGAGAAGTGTGAAGCCCCCATACCTTGCCCTAAAATAACTACTTTAATCATGCCACCACCCACACTCACTTATTTTACTCATATGAAATATTTATACTTATATAAGATTATGCCTTAACGTAACCACAGTTCCTGCACTTATACTTTTTCTCCACTTCATCCCACTTAAGCCTATGAAAACATCTAGGACAGGAAAACTCACCTACCTCGAGAACTCCGCTTAACTTGAGTATCTTTTTCACAATATACTCTGTTTCACCAGTATACTTAGCTATCTTATTTATACTATAACCCTTCTTATATAATTCTATTATAAAATTCCTCTTATCCTCGTCTATTTTATCATACTTTCTCCTCTTAGCAATCTTCTTCTTAACATCAGGTCTCTGCAGAGCAAGCCTAGTCCTTTCTCTAATCAAATACACCTCATACTGAGCTACCCACGCCAGAATAGCTATAATAAGGTCTCTTATCTGAGGATGCATAATATGCGTAAACTCCTCCCTCACACTAATAACCATAATACCTTTTCTCTCTAAATTACTCATAGTCGAAAAAATATCTCTAAAGCTCCTACCAAGTCTATCAAGAGAGTATACCAAGAGAATCTTAATACCAGGATTTTCTTCGAGAAAAGCTAAAGCCTCCTTAAAACAGGGTCTCTCTATAGCCGAAATACTCCCAGAAATATCCTCCTCAAACTCCCTAACAATCATAAATCCTCTCGATTCAGCAAACTTACGCACAGTAAGCCTCTGCTGTTCAACACTCTGCTCCTCAGTACTGACACGATAGTAGGCTATGCAGGGTTTACTTTCCATTCCCTTAAGTAACTCTGAAGCCACATATAGGAGTTGCTAAACTGTTACTTTAATACATATAAGTGTTAATGTACAAAAGCTTAGTTATTTGTTCGAATAATAGAACTGAGAGATAAAGTATTTAATCAAACATGAGCACTCACACTTATGGGCAGTAAAGTCTTCACATTAGCTGTAATAGTCTTAGGAGCAGTACTCGTACTCACTCTAGGCGGAATAGTTATCTCACTGCTTTTACCTGCACAAATATCAGGCGGAAAAAATACATCTAAAGCCTCAAAACATATACCAGAAGAAATATGGTCCATGGAAATCTATGACTTAAAGGGAAATAAAGCAGATTTAAGCAAGTATAAAGGTAAAGTAATAATCATAGATTTCTTCGCAACATACTGTGCATGGTGTAAAGTACAAATAAAGGAATTAATAAAACTTAAATCAAAAATGAGTGACATATACATAGTATCAATAAGCGTATCAGCAGCAGATACACCAAAGAAAATTAAAGTTTTTGTAGAAAATACAGGTATAGACTGGCCTATCTACATTGATAAAAAAGGAAATCTAGTGAAACTGTTTAATATAAGAGCAATTCCAACAACAGTAATAATAGGTCCAACAGGAAAATACATAAAACTTGTCGGACTAGTAAAATACGATCAACTAATAGAATACATAAAAAGTATAAAAGAATAATGTCTGATAGAAAATAATATTTAACTTAAGCAAAAATAAAGAAGAATATAGAACTCAAAAGTACGTTCATCATAAGTGATACGGACCTACTCACCAATTTCTAAACCCCCGAGATTGATTCTTTCAGTGAGACCGGAGGTCCTCGCCTAGAGTCCTTAAAATACTATACTTTCTTAGACAATAATAATAAATACAATATTTAAATTAAGTTTTATTACCCGCAATAGATATTAAGCCTCACACAAATACTACTTGAATGATGAAGCTTAGCCCTCCCTGACTAATGAGGATTTCGGCAGGAACTGAGACCCTTTACATCAGAGTATTCTGCTGAAGTTAAAACGCTAGCTAAAATCTCGTGTTAGAAATCTGCTAGACACATTGTTCCTAACATTAGTGGTTGTTAGCGCAGAAAATTTATATGCACAACACGCATATAATTTTGATGAGCTATCGCCAAGAGCTATTTCATGTCTTAAAAAGAGTATACGATACGCTTAAGAACTATGGATATTCTCCTCTAGTTATCGGCACATATAGTCTTATACTTCAAAACTAGCTTTCTCAAAATTTTATTGAGCATACAAAAGATGTAGACTTATACGTAAGTACTCCATCAATTATTCTCAACGATGATCTACTAGAGTCCTTATCAAGGATCGGACCTTTAGGACGTAGCGAACTAGGAGGAATCTATATTGGGGCTGTTAAACCTATTAAGATAATTTACCCTATTTTCAATATCTTTGTGCCAGAGCCTCTCCTTCAATATAGAGTTAATATTAAGGGAGTGGAAGTTCTCGAGGGACATGCTACTTTAGTGACAAAAGCTCTTGGTGGTGATTTAAAATATTTAGCTAAGTACCTGAGAGTATATCCTTCTGAAGATAAATTAAGACTTTTGCTAAAGCTTATTGAGCCTTACTTAGAACCTCACATATATTTGAAAGCTAAGGACCGTATAAATAGACTTATTTCTCACTTGATTGAAAAGCGGGGGTAAGCGTGACTAAAGCTATAGTTGTAGAGTTAGGCGATATTATTGAAGCTCTTAGGGGATGGAGAATTAGAATCTGCGTAGGCTCCTCTGAGCATGATTTCAGAAACTATATTGCCCTTATAAACGTTCCCGAGACTATAGCTGAAAGCCTAAGTACAGAAGAACTAATTCTCTTAGGCATTCTTTCAGCTGCTAAAAAGATGATGGATTACCGTGTAGCTGCTGCAGCCTACATATACAGCGTTAAACATAATCTGAATACAGCCAAAATATATCAGTTGCTAAAACATGCTAGAGCATATTCAAGAGTAATAAAAGCAGATCATTTGTGCTGGGAAGCAGTACTATACCGTGGCATACTTTACGCACATGCTATATTAGACTCAGAGAGACCTGCTCTAGTGAAAGTTACTCCCCCTAAGGAGAAATTAGAAAGAGAAAAACTTCGAGTTTTTCTCGAAGGGAAGAGAATATCAATCAAGGGTAAAACCTATAGAGTAGGAGGCCTCGTAAAAAAGCTTAGAGGAAAGAGAGTAGCGCCTTGGATATATCTCATTCCAAAAAAGAATATAGCGGAGATACAGAAATACGCTCGCATAGAAGTACTAATGCTGTAAAGTAAGCTGAGATACGTGCAGACAACTACTTGATTAATTCACTTAAGTACAGCTCACATTTAAGTAGCTAAAGAATATAAGCATCTTCGATAATGAACTAGTGGGGCGATGAGGAGTCGCTGTCCCCACAAGACTTCGATGACCGTCCTCCCCCTTTACTGAAGCCCTCCTCCCTATACCTCATATTAGTTTTAATAACTTAACAAAACGACTTGTTTAGCCGCTAAGCAGTTATATAGAATTATGATTAAAGGTGGAAAACATTTTATATAAACCACAGCGGGGCTCCCAACTAGAGCACTAAAACAATATGAGAATACTGCTCCTCGCTTAATAGACTTTACGACAACAATACAGCGTTAAATAAGAGTAAACTAGTGTGAGTAAGCTTGAAGTTAAATAAGAATACTATCCATTATCTAAGTAATGTATCTTCTACTATGAGTATTTGTCTAAAAGCCAGTCATGCTTAGTAAATATTTTTTAAGGATTGCTATGTCTTCTGTGATGTAGTTGTCGCAAGACCTCTCTATTATAACACTGCCTTTATAGCCCTTTTCTGCTATTAATGTAAATACTTTCTTGAAATCTATTATTCCTCGGCTCAGCGGATAGTGGTTGTCGCGTTTCCCGTAGTTATTGTTTACATGAATATTCACTACTAATTCTGCTGTCTTACTGTAGAAGCCTTCTGGTTTTTCTTGAGTAAGATTAGCATGACCTATATCGAATGTTACTTTGAGAGAAGCATTATTTACTTTGCTAAGTATGTCGAGTATTTCTCTGCTGTTTCTCCCGAAGTGAGCTGATATCATTACTTTATTTCCCTCTATGTGGAAGAAGTTCATGTTCTCTAGTCCGAGTACTACAGAGCGCTTATGGGCGTAAGAAGATATTTTCTTTAAGTTAAGTATCATCTCTCTATACGCTTCACTATACTCTAGCGACTTCTCAACGTGAGGTGATGGCTCATAGTTCTTAAAAGGCGGACGAAAATATGGAGGATGTATTGTGACGATCTCTATGTTATTGTCTGATACAGCCTCTATGATAGCTTTCAGCTCCTCAACAGCTTTCTCCCTTATTTCAGGGTTTCTGTAGGCTAGTCTAACAGAGTTCTCCGTGTCATGAATCTGTATACATGAACTATCCACATCCAGCCTATCCAGTACTCTTATAAGCCTCACTAATGTGCCGCAGTCTTCTACACAGAACTCGTAGCACTCGATGCCCAGCTCCCGGAGATACTCTATAGTATTCTTGGTCATTCTATATAGCTCGTCGAACCCTAGTTCTCCTAAACGCTTTCCATATACTTCCTCATAGGTTTCTGAAACCATTACACCTATTCTCACTTCTCAACCCTCATCGAAATAGTAACTATCTCGAAGGGACCTATTTCAACAGAGAGACTTCGGTCAGAGACCACAAGGCTTTCCAGTTTTTCTTCGAGAAGGTTTGTTTTATACGCGGAAACTATTTTTCTGAAGAAAACTATTTTTGCTTCACCAGCTGTTCCCTCAGCCTCATAGAAACGCACTAATACTCCATCTCCTTTGCTCGACTTCTTGAGAACTGTCAGCACAGCGTGCGGTGAATCTAGGCTCAAGAAGCTATATTCTCTTGGAAGAACTCCCTTATGCTTCTTTGTCTTAACGACTATGAGAGGGCAGTTGAATTCTAGCGCCATCTTATAGGACTTCGCCTCTCTCCAGGTCTTCTCGTGAGGGTACAGAGAGTACTCAAATACATGTAGTCCCTTCTCGAGAGCCTTAGGTCCCATCTCATAGTATATAAAGTATCTGCCTGACTTCTCTAGATACGACTTCGCCAGCTTAATTAGTCTGAGCTCGCCAATGGGTGCAGACAAGTACATTGCATCAATGCTTCGCAGAAGAGTAAGCATCATCACGTTCTCTACAACACTGTTTCCTGGAATACCTCTGTTAATCAGCGTGACTCCATAGTCTTTTCGAGAAAAGTCTATCCAGTTTACGGCAGGATACTCTCCTTCACCTCTCTCTACAGCGCCGTAGGGTATTTCGTGCCATATACTACCCTCCCTTATGTTTACGGGGAAAACTACTCTAAGTCTCTTGTGCTCATCACCGAACTTTACTTCAGTTATAAAGTCAATTCTCTTGACTCTATCATATATTATGATGGCTTGACTGTACTTGCTGTTTCCAAGCCTCCCTCTAGCAATAAACACAGCTCTGACAGGACCTTTCTCGACTACTCTCCCCGATGGGGCACACTTGCTTGTGTTCAGCGAGGTCTCTGAAGGCAGGTCTTTTATGGGAGTTACCGCTTGATGAGCATCTATGTCTCCATTTATATTACACACCGTACCGTAGTCGGGCTCCATGAACAACGCGTTCGCCTGATATCTGCTAGTGTCAAGTATTTCTCTACCAGTCTCTTTGTCGTATATACTTACTATATTCTTGGAAACAGTATCAAACACTATTCTGAAGAAGCGGTTCTCGAGAATGAACTCTCCTTCCCTCTCAGACACTCTAATGCTACTATACCATTTGTCTTCGCTGGGAGCCTCAGCAGGCTCAATGTAGTAGACTCTGTACCCTAAAGCAGGAACTTTCTCTGCTGTAAAAACTACTTCAACCATATTTAGACTACCATCCGGGTTTCGTGAAACACGAGTAGTTTGACACGGCACCTCACGGCCCTCTGAGTCAAGTACTCTCACAGACCTCGCTCTAGGGTCTGCGAACGCCACTTCAACAGAGACTACGTCTGTCCGAGGCCACGAAAGAGGATTAAACACTACAACGGGTATCTTATCTCCATCAGCCTCCGTGTCTATAAGCGACACAATAGCCTCCAGAGACTCCTCTAAAACCTCCTCTAGAATCTTCTCTGAGGTCCTGAAGTTCTCCATTATCTCGTCGTAGACTTCGTCTACAACTTCGCCATTAATAGCGTCGTGAAACTGGTTCATCAAAATAAGCTTCAGCGCCTTTTCGAGCTTCTCCCCTGGGTAGCTTCCTCCTAGGAGCCACGCAATAGTCGCGTACTTCTCTACAGTAAGGTAGAGGTTCTCTAGCCTGCGGTTAGTTTTCTTAATCTCTATTCTAGCACTATATGTTCCCCGAAATATGGGATTAAACTCTCCCTTGTACACTGCAAGCTTATCTTCATGCTCTCTTACAGCCTCAAAGTACTCGCTCGCTGTAGCGATACGTATATCGTAGTTTCTTCTAAGCTCTCTCCACCTTTTAACTACTCTGACGACAAAACGCTGAGGCGGAGAAAAATCATCTCCATTAAGTAACAGAATATTCTCCGTCGGCGCCCTCCTCTTAACACCTTCAACAGAGCCCTCAAGAAACTCTACGGCGCCGTCTTCGTCTAAGCTCCGCACGAAATAGAAGTATCTGCGTCTTCCCTCAGGGATATACCCTGAGCTATATCCCTTAGGTGTCCTATGGGCAAGTATTCTAGTTCCATCAATCCCTTCCCAGAGAAAATCACTGGGAAGTCCGTCGGGGACTCCTCGCCAGAAAACGAAGTAGTCTACGCCAGCCTTCTTAAATATCTGCGGGAGCTGCCCAGACTGCCCGTACACATCTATAAACCAACCACACTTAGCTCTAACACCAAACTCCCTCTCAATATACTCTTGAAACAAGACAATATTCCTAACTAAGAATTCTCCTGAGGGAATATTAGAGTCTGGCTGAGTATAGCCTGAGCACACAAACTCTATCAATCCTTCTTTAACAGCTCTTCTAAACTCCTCGAAGAGCTCAGGGTACCTCTTAGCAAACTCCTCGACGTAAACAGTCTGGTCTATATTAAACCTGAACTCCGGCTCAACCTTGAGAAACTCTAGGAGATCAGCTAAGTTCTCTGCTGTTATCTTAAAGTAGTCTTTAAAAGAGAGCTGCCACAGCGCGTCAAAATGCCAGTGAGGAACAATAAACACTCTTAACTTACTCACGCTCTATCACCTGTTCTACTAAATATATGGTTAATGAAGTCTTCTGAAAGAGCCTCAAGCAGTATTGAGCCCTCCGAGTCCTTTGGAGGAGGAAAGCCTAGAAGAAAAGCTACTGTAGGAGCAATATCGACAAGTCTTACAGACTTCTTCAACTCATATCCTTCTTTGACGCCAGGTCCAGCCATTAAGAGAAAAGCATTGAGAGAACTCATACCGAATCTAGCTGTAGGCAAGTATATTCCATGACCCTCATTGTACAGCCCTCCCTCTCTCGCCACAAAAACTATGTCACCTATCCTATCTCCATAGAGGCCTAGAAACTCAGCGTCCTCAGCTCTAAGCACTAAAGAAAACGGAGTAGACTTGAGCAGAGGGTCTCTATACTCGAGAAGAGCACTAATTATACTGTCTCTGACAATCTCGTACTCCCCTGGATCCACTACTCCGTGGGGCTCCCTGCCCTTCAAGTTAATATATATGTATACATCGTCGTGTACTATAGCTTTACTTCGAGACAAATCTACTTCCTCTCCCTTCTGAGGCTTAGTAGCTGGACCGATAGCCTTTCTCTTCTTGTAGACGAGAAAGCCTCTCTTAACCAGTATGTCGCGGACAATATCAGTTATTGAAGTATGACCCCTATAGCTTATAATCCCGTGGTCAGAAACAACTACCACTAAAGTCTCCTCATCAACCAGTTTTTCTACAAGCTCTCCGATCATCCTGTCGACTATGCTCATCGTCCTGTCCACAACACTCTCATAGTACTCCCTCAGAGAATCATCTACAGCTGTCGCTGGATCAGCTCTACTTATCACACTATCTAAAACATAGTCTACTGCATGAGTATGTATGAAAAACAAGTCCCACTCATACTTCTCAGCCAAGTAAGCCGCAGCCCTAGCAAACCACTCATGCTGATACTCTAGCTCCTCCAGGAAAGTCTCGTAGTCCACCCAAGCACCATAGACCTCTCCTTCCTGAATATAGCCGACTCTCTGAAGAAAGGGGCCGACATTCTCTACGAGCTCTCGAGCAATATTCTCTGGGTAAGTCCAGCCAGTAACAGGCATGATCTGACTAGCATATATTTCGAGAACAGATCCATCACTGGATAACGACACCAGCTTCAATCTAACAGTACCTTCAACACTACTCCCATTGTCCCTGAAAGAAAGCCTAAGCCACTCACTCCACTCACCAACAGCTAAGCTACCTACAATACTGCCTTCTTTACTCAGACACAAGTAGACTCTATCATAGCCCTTTCCCTCCGAATCTACGGCTAAAACATAGAGTCTAGCAGAAAGCTCACTAGACCCCAGCAAAAGCACTGCCTCTAAAGGCTCGCTATACGACACAGGAAGTCTACGCCAACCCTCAGCCCTACGAACACTAATCTTAGTAACCCATTCCTCTTTTCTGACACTACTATATAGCCTAGGACCAGAAATCTCATGAATACACTCAACACAAAAACACCCATCAACTTGAATACCCTTCTTCACAGTAACAGGAAACTGTGGTCCAGCCCACTTCAGTAAAATACACTTCCTCCCAGCTCTCTCAGCAGCCTCCCACAAAAACTCAGCCCTAACACTCCTAGTATCAAAGCCAGAAAGCTTCTCACGGTAAGACCTCCCCCTAGTCAGAATACTAAAACCAGTTACACCATGAGTCCCCGGCCAAGCCCCAGTACTAATGGTAGTCCAGTTCACAGGAGTATGAGTAGGAATAGCAGGCAGAGCCCTAGCAAAAACACCTCTCCTCATTAACTCACCAAGACTCTTAAAAACACCTTTCTCCACATACCTCTTAACTAAGTCAGCACTCAGTCCATCAACACCGATAATCACAGCCCTCCTAGGCTTCACTACAGACTCCCTAGCCAAAACAACCACCCTCTCCTCAGCGACTCTACACACACAGCAAATTTAACACTAATGAGGCCCTAGACTTAGGCTCTCTTTAGAGCGATAGGTAGCCGCATCATTTCATAAACTAAGGAGTCTAAGAACTTGACTTAAACAGGAGAGCTTTATTTAGCTCTCAAAGCTCTCTTGATCTCCATAACGAGCTCACCGAGACCACTAATAGAGAAGACACAGTCTCCTAGCTTAGCTAAGCAAGC
>QMSB01000036.1 GCA_003650815.1 Thermoprotei archaeon
CCTTATAGCATCTCGAAGAACAAGAGTATATGAAGTAGAGCTCACTGAAGAAGGAAAGAGGTATGCTAAATACTCTCTTCCGGAAAAAAGGCTTCTTGACCTGCTTCTAAAACTTAAAGAAAAGGGTATAGAACAAATTCATATTAAAGAAATATCCAAAAAATCTATGGAAGAAAATATATTGTTAAGTGATAAAGAGGCAATTATAGCTGTTCAACACTTGAGTGGCAAAAAACTCTGTACAGTCAGTAAAGGGTTCTTGAGGCTCATAGCTACACCACCTCAGATAGAGGAGGCACTAGAATGTATGAAAAGCTTAGAAAGAAAGCTTAACGAGGTCCGTGAAAAGAAAATCTATTTAGATATATCGGATCTAAGAGAGCTGAAGAGCCGTAAGCTGATTAAAATTAAGGAGAAAACCATTATTGAGGTAGAGCTTACACCTAGAGCTAGAGATCTTCTCTTAAAGAATTTAATAAGACCAGCTGAGATAATCACTAGACTGACCCCTGAGATAATAATTTCTGGTAAATGGAGAGAAGCTATCATCAAGAAATTCGATTTAAGTGTAGGCGTACCCGTACTCTATCCTAGCAGAAAGCATCCCTACATGGAGCTTTTAGATGAGATAAGAGACATATTGGCGTCAATGGGTTTTGAGGAAATGAAGGGGCCTCACGTAGAGCTAGAGCTATGGAACTTCGACACACTTTTCCAGGCACAAGACCATCCGGCAAGAGAAGTCCACGACACGTTCTATCTTAAGTACCCGACCCGAGGCTCTGTAAGAGACAAAGAACTCCTTGAAAGAATAAAGGCTGTCCACGAAAATGGCTGGATAACAGGCTCAAAGGGCTGGAGATATAAGTGGCGCGCAGAGAAAGCTTTGAGCCTCATACTCAGAACACAAACAACTGCTGTTTCTACTAGAACACTTTACGAGAGAGGAGACGGAGAATACCGGTGCTTTGCTCTCGACAGAGTCTTCAGACCAGAGACACTAGATCCCACACATTCCATGGAATTCTATCAGCTAGAAGGAATAATAGTAGGCAGAAAAGTGACTTTCAGACATCTACTCGGATTTTTCGTCGAGTTCGCTAATAAACTCGGACTCGGAAAAGTTAAAATTAAGCCAGCATACTTCCCCTTTACAGAGCCGAGTGTAGAGGGGTTCATAAAGCATCCTAAGCTGGGCTGGATCGAAGTATTCCCGGGCGGAATGTTCAGACCAGAGGTACTCCTTCCTCTAGGTGTAAAGGAATGCAATGTAGCCGCGTGGGGAATAGGCATCGACAGAATAGCTATGACTCTACTCGACATAGATGATATCAGAGATCTGTTTTCACAAGACCTCTTCTTCCTACGTAAAAAACCTGTTCCCCTGCTTAAGAGCATTTTGAGGTGATGGTATGCCAGTCGTAGACGTCATGATAAGAGACCTTGAGAAGCTCTTAGGCAGAAACCTAAGCGTAGACGAGATAGAGAAGTATCTGCCCATGCTCAAATGCGAGATAGAAGAGATAGAAGAGGAAACTGTATACTACGAGGCTACACACGATAGACCAGATCTATTCTCTACAGAGGGACTAGCTAGAGCTCTCAAAGGCCTCCTGGAAATAGAGAAAGGTCTAAGAAAATTCAACGTAAGCAGAGAAAAAGTAGAGCTATATAACTATGGACCGAGCTACAGACCCTTCGTCTTAGGAGCAGTGGTCAGAAACCTGAACCTCGACGAAGAAGCTGTGAGACAGATAATGAACCTCCAGGAGCGACTACACGTAACCTACTGTAGAAACAGAAGAAAAGTCTCAATAGGAGTCTACGACCTAGACACAATAAAGCCTCCCATCTACTACAAGGCAGTAGATCCTAGAGAAGTATCCTTCACACCTCTAGAAGAAACAGAGCCCATGACTCTAGAGGACATATTATCGAAGACCGAGAAAGGAAGGGAATACAGACATCTAGTAGAAGGTAAAGCCAAGTATCCACTGCTAGTCGACTCTGAAGGCAGAGTACTATCTTTCCCACCTATAATCAACAGCGAGGACACAAAGGTTACTGAGAATACACGAAACGTCTTCATAGACGTAACAGGCATAGACTTAGAATCGATGCTCGACGTCATAACAATAGTCACCACAAGCATTGCTGAGCGAGGCTCTCCTGAAGAAATAGTCCTTGTGGTAGTCCACATGAAGAGCGCAGATAAACTCTCTCCACGCCTAGAGCCCTTCAAGCAAGTACTCGAGTTAGAGCTCGTCGAAAAGCTCTCTGGAGTAAAAATGAGCAGAGAAACTATAGTAGACTGCTTAGAGAAAATGAGACACGGCGTTATTCCTCTCAGTGCAGAGAAGCTAGAAGTCTATGTCTCGCCCTACCGAATAGATGTTCTTCACCCAGTAGACTTAGTTGAAGACGTACTCATGGCATATGACTACGACAGAATAGAGCCAGAATACCTGCCTCCTACCGCATCTGGCAAAATATCACCTATCGAAATAATCTCTAGGAAAGTCAGAGACATTATGATAGGTCTAGGCTTTCAAGAAGTCGCAAACTACATGATGAGCAATCCCGACACGCTAGTCAAGAAAATGAGGCTAGAGGAGAGAGTAGTCGAAGTACTTAACCCTAAGCTAGAGAAATACACAGCACTCCGCAACTGGATACTACCCCAAGTACTAGAAGTACTCAGCAGAAACAAGAAAGCAGGATACCCCGTAAAAGTATTCGAGGTAGGAGACGTAGCTATAATAGACGAAACAAAAGACGTAAAAGCTAGAATAGAAAGACACCTCGCTGCAGCTGTAGCTTCTCCCGAAGTAACTATGACAGACGCACTAGTACTATGTAAATCACTCTTCATGACCCTAGGACTAGACTACAGCCTAGCAGAAGAAAATCACAGAAGCTTTATAGAAGGTAGGTGTGCCAAAATACTGGTCAACGGAAAGAAAGTAGGTATTCTCGGCGAAATACACCCCGAAGTCTTAGTCTCCTTCGAACTAGAAACTCCAGTAGCCGCCCTAGAAATAGACCTAACATCAATCCTCGAGATTTTGGCCTAATCATTTATTTCTAAACAGGTATTTTATCCCGATGAGATTTATTATTCGGGAGCCCAAAACTATAGAAGACTTCTATGCAATTATGCATGTTCAAAAAGAAGCATGGGGAATGAGGGAAGAAGACATTGTTCCAGCACACTTCCTAAAAGCTATCGCAGATAACGGAGGAGTAGTTTTTGTAGCAGCCGACGAAGAAGGGAAAATCGTAGGCTTTGTTTTAGGCATACTCGCTTCAAAAGACTCGAAAACATACCACTACTCCCACATGGTAGCAGTACTCCCCGAATACCGTGGCAAAGGAATAGCTTACCGCCTGAAACTAGCTCAGCGAGAAAAAGTACTCCGGCAGGGACTAGACTTAATAATGTGGACATATGACCCCCTCCAAGGACTCAATGCTAATTTCAACTTCAGGAAACTAGGGGTAATCTGTAGACTTTACTACAGAAACTACTACGGCGAAATGAGAGACCAGATAAATATAGGGCTTCCCTCAGACCGGTTTAAAGTCGAGTGGTGGATAAAATCCCCTAGAGTCACTAAGAAACTTTCAGGAAGTTATCCTTCTCCAACGCTAAAAGATCTAGAAAATATAGCTGAAAGCGTTGTGGAGACAGAAGTAATTAAAGGTATTAGAGTAGTTGAAAACATCACTTTAGATTCTTCAAGTGAAGTTCTTTTAGTAGAAATACCTGAGAGTATCTCTAAAGTAAGAGACATAGACCTTAAGCTCGCGCTAGAGTGGAGACTTAAAACTAGAGAACTTTTCGAACACTATTTTAGAAGAGGATACATAGCGGTAGACTTTATCTCAATTAAGGAGAATAATCTGCGCCGAAACTTTTACATACTTTGGAAAACAAGTTTAGAGAAAGTTTTGAAAGGTGAGACCCCTTGGAGATAGAGTCTATTGAGCTCTACCACATTAGAATGAAGCTAGCGCATCCCTTTGAAACAAGCTTCGGGAGGCAAGTCTACAGGTCGTGTATACTCGTGAAAGTCGAAGACGAATCAGGAGTAGAGGGCTGGGCTGAGTGCGTGGCAGGAAGAGGACCCTGGTACAGCTACGAGACTGTTGAAACAGCTTGGCATATTATAAGAGACTTCATCGCGCCCCTCGTATTTAAGGAAAAACAAGTCAACCCGCTTACAGTCAACAGAGTTCTCTCCAAAATAAGAGGACACAACATGGCAAAAGCCTCTGTAGAAATGGCGATATGGGACGCTGAAGCAAAAATCCGCAAACAGCCTCTCTCAGTGATCCTAGGAGGAGAAAAAGAGAAAATAGAGAGCGGAGTAAGCATAGGAATACAGAAAGACATAGACTATCTGCTCAAAAGAATTTCGATGTTCCTAGACCAAGGATATAGGAGAATAAAACTCAAAATCAAGCCCGGATGGGACGTAGAAGTGGTAAAGAGAGTTAGAAAAGAGTACCCTGATATCAGAATTCAAGTAGACGCCAATGCCGCATATACCTTAAGAGACCTGAGAGTATTCCTTGAGCTAGACAAACTAGACCTCCTCATGATAGAACAGCCGCTAGGCTACGATGACCTGATATACCACTCAAAGCTACAGTCTATGCTGAAAACCCCCTTGTGCCTAGACGAGAGCATTAAAAGCCCCGAAGACGCTGTTAAAGCAAATCTCTTAGGCAGCTGCAGAATCATAAACATTAAGCCCGGACGAGTCGGCGGACACAGAGCATCCCTAATGATCCACGACTATTGCACACTCGCCGGACTAGGAGTCTGGATAGGCGGCATGCTAGAAACTGGTATAGGTAGAGGACACTTAGTCGCACTAGCATCACTACCGGGAATAAACTACCCAAACGACATAAGCGCAAGCGACAGATACTACGAAGAAGACATAGTCGAGCCACCTTGGACACTAAACCCAGATGGAACAATATCAGTTCCAAACAAGCCTGGAATAGGAATCAAAGTAAAAACAGACCTCGTAGAAGAACTAGCCCTAAAGAAAACAGTCCTCAGAAAATCAGACTACACTTAAGTAATCCTTCTCGAAATATTTCTTGAAGTGATGAGTTTTGCACGTGTTGAGTATGATGAGCCTCCACCTAAGCTGACTCCTTATGCTAGAGTGTAGTATTTTATGAGAGCTGCTTCTACGAATGCTCCGATGATAAGAAGTACCAGTGCTACTACTATGTTTAGCACTAGCATTTTTAGGCTATGCTTAAAGTTCACTTCCTTCTTCATCAAGAATTTCTCAATTAATGCTACTACGAACAATATACTTTCACTTACTGCTAAGGAATATGCTGCGAACTCTATCCATGTGTGAGGCGCAGTATATAGATGCGCTAAGATTAGTGCTCTAGGATTTCCAGAGACTATAGACATTGCTGAAATTACCATACCTGTGAAGTACATGGCGACAGCTCCTATAGCTGCTCCTGCAGCAGGTATAAACATTAAGAGACAGATCAAAGCATTGTTAGTGAATATTCTTATGATCATGGTGGGAAAGTCTGCCTCAAGAATGCTCTTGAATTTCTCTGCGGTTACCTTCATTATGAAGTCAGCATACTCTTTACTCAGGGGAGTATAAGCGCCTGCTATGAAAGCCACTATCAGTATAGCTAGTGAAACTATTACTGCGAGAGCCTTCCTATGCATCAGTCTACCTCCCCGTAGACTCTAATAAAGTCTATGGCTAAGCTAATCTTGAATAGCCGGCTTTATACCTCCTCCTCTCTCATAGTCAACAGTGCCCAGATACTCTAGCTTAATGAGTTTCATGTTAGGTTTAGCCTTAAGCAGAAATTTAGTCAAAGCATTGGCTGACAGCACTCCTTCAATGAGCCTAGGGTTCCTCTCTTAACCATCCAAGTGAACTTGCTGTACCCAGAGAGACTCCTATACCTTATTTTCTTTACCTTACCCTTAGGCACTACTATTTTCATTACTACTGTCCTTGCAGGCCACTCTCCTATCTGCTCCACTCCATTCTCCGCCTCTATTTCAATACCCTCTCTCATGACAAAGGCTTTTGTCAGCACATAGCGGTCAGCTATCTCTTCTGGGAGACTAGCATAAAGTAAGTAAAGCCTCACAGTCTCTAGACTACACAGCCCCCCTATCCTGTAGAGAGACTTCTCTTTAAGCTCCATTAAGGACACCTTCCATTGTAAAGAGAGCCACACTTCTTAAATACTTTATGTAACAATAATAAGATGAACATATGTTCAAATGTATTAAATGCGCTAAGTGCTGCTACAACACAGAAATGATCCTACTAAAAAGCGACATAGCTAGGCTTAAAGCCGCTGGATATAGGTTAAGTGATGTAGCAGTAAAAGTAGAGGGTAATTACTATCGGCTGAGAAATATCGACGGACACTGCGTATTCTTAGACCCTGACACTAATCTATGTAAAATATATGAAAATAGACCTTTAGGCTGTAGACTTTACCCAATAGTAATAGCGGTAGACACACTTGAAGTGACAGTAGATACAGACTGTCCAATGTCCCATACAGTGACTCTAGACGATATTCTCTCAAGAAGGGAGCTCCTGCTTAAGATTTTAAGAGAGCTAGTTGAAATGGGTATTGTCGGTAAACGGCTATGAGCAAACATATCGCAGCTACTAAAGCTGCTTTCGAGAAAATAAGCCCGATATACGATAGGCTTAGGAGAAAGCCTTGGACTACTATAGTTAGACTTATTGAAGCAGTGTATAGGCCCCCGCTACTCGACGCTGGATGCGGCACAGGTAGACACTCTACACCTTTCTTAGAAAAGGGCGATGTTGTCGCAGTAGACATAGCCTACAACATGGTAAAGATACTTAACTCGAAAACTCGTCACAAAAACCTCCACGCTGTTGTAGCCGATCTCTCACGGCTTCCACTCAGAGACTCGTGTATAGGCACGGCCATTTACATCGCATCAATTCACCATCTACCAAAGAAACAGAGAACCAGAGCGCTAGTCGAACTAAGGCGAGTATTGAGAGAAAAGTGCTATGCAGTAATAACTGCGTGGAGTCTACTGCAATTAAAACTGTTTGCAGAGGCTCTGAAACAGTATGTTTTAAGTAAGCTGAAGATCCGCCACCTCGTAGAAGACTTCGGAGATGTGTATATTAAGTGGCATACTCCCAGTGGACCTGTATACAGGTTCTATCATCTTTATGTTCCACGAGAACTAGATAGAGAAGTTGAGAAAATAGGTTTACGAATAGTAGGCTCCTATAGATTCAATCCGCACAGAAAACTTTTTGAAAACTTCGTCGTCTTAGTAGTTAAGAGTGATGAGGCACGAGCTAGCGGAGAGATGAAGAAAAGGTCGTCAGTCTGACGCCTTCTTATAGTTCTCTGAAAGAACGTAGTCTTATTGGTGAATGAGTAAGCTTATATACTGTACCCCTTATAATACTCCGTCAAAACACATACCCTGCCGGAGAAATGACGGGGGAAAGGTTTAAGGTGGGAATACGTCTAGGGCGGCACATAGTAATTGAACTGATGGACTGCCCTTCTGAGCTACTTGACAGTATAGACTTCTTGAAGAGAACTCTGAGGGAGGCTGCTGCCGCTGCCAAAAGTACAGTGATCTCAGACTACTTCTACAAATTCAAGCCGCAGGGAGTCAGCGGCTTTGTCTTGATTGCAGAATCCCATATTTCTATTCATACTTGGCCGGAGTACGGCTACGCGGCAGTGGACATCTATACCTGTGGCAACGACACTGATCCCTGGAAAGGACTAGAAGTGCTCACTAGGAGGCTGAAGCCTAAGAGGCTTCTGATATCTGAAATAGAGAGAGGCATTGAAATACAGAAAATTAAGGCGTGTGAGACTATGCTAGTGTCTTGACTACTAGTTTTTAATGGTATTCTTTACTTAGCTAGAGTTTTGCCAGCTGAGAGTATCTTCGGGCACAGAGCTTTGGCTAGTGCTAGAGGATAGACTTAGGTCTTCTGCTAAGGGCTGTTTTCTGAAATAGTGCTGAGAGGTATTTCAAGTAATTACTTGAAATACTGAGAGTTAGTTTTATATACTTTTAAGTTATTACTTGAAGTGAGAACATGGGAAGCCCCACTGGATTAAGTAAGTATTTAAAAATAATAGCTATAGTAGCAGTCGCCGCTCTCTTGTCTAGCACAATAACTTGGCTCTACTTAGATGCAACCTACTCAGCTATCCTCGCTCAGAAGGAGAAAGAATTTCGAGTAAAGAAGCTTAAAGCCGCCTGGATCTTCGTGGGTCCTGTAGGAGACTACGGCTGGACTTACGGACATTATAGGGGAATGTGCTACGTTAACGAAACTTTTGATTGGCTTGAGGTGACTTATATAGAGTCTGTCAGTGAAGGAGACTGCCTTAAGGTCATCGAGAAGCTTATTTCAGAAGGCTATCAGGTTATATTTACTACGAGCTACGGCTATATGGATCCTACATTAGAGGCTGCTAAAAAGTATCCTAGTGTCATCTTCTTCCACTGCTCTGGCTATAAGAGATACAAGAATATGGGCACTTACTTCGCAGATCTTTACCAAATCTACTACTTAAATGGGCTTATAGCGGGAGCACTTACTAAGACAAATAAAATAGGCTACGTAGCTGCTCACCTGATACCTGAAGTTATTAGACACATAAATGCCTTCACGATAGGTGTTAATGAAGTAAATCCCGATGCGACTGTGTACGTAATAGAGATAGGGGCTTGGTATGATCCAGCTAAAGCTCGAGAAGCAGCTAAAACTCTTATAGATGTCATTGGCTGTGATGTGCTAGCCTTTACAGAGGATTCACCTACAGTAGTTTCTCTATGTGAGGAGTACTATAAGAATGGCAAGCCTGTATACGTATTTGCACACTACAGTCCTATGCTTAAGTACGGTCCAAACGTGTGTGTCAGTGGACAGCTCGTGCACTGGGAGGTCATTTACCAGGACATATTGATGAAAATATACTTGGGAATATACAATACTACTAATCTCAAGAACGTAGACTACTGGTGGCTCCTAAAAGAAGGTGCCGTTGAACTAGGCTGTGATTTCGGTGTGCCAATAAATCCTAAGTTCGTAGATCTCCTTAAATCAAAGTACGTTGAAGACCCTGTTTTCGGCAAGATAAGTGTATATGATTTAGTGTTTAAGAGACTTGAGCAAATGAAGGAAGAAGTACCGACATTTGATCCATTTACAGGACCTCTCTACGATACAGAAGGCAACCTGAAAGCGAAGCCAGGCGAGAGACTTGGACACGACGAGCTATGGAGTATGACCTGGTTCGTTAAAAACGTAGTAGTGTGGAAAGGTGGAGGAGGCTAAGCGGCGACACTAGTATTTCTAGTTAACTAATTCTTTATTTAAAATTATTTTTTATTTAATTATTTATAGAATTTAGGCATTATAGCTGGGTGTGGATTCATTCACCTGTATTTAGCTGTTTCGTGAAAGATGTTTATGTATTTGCATGAAATTGTCTCAAAGATAGACTTATATATTTTAAGCTGTTACCTGAAATGTGGAGGAGAGCTACGCAGTGCTCATGAAGAATATCACTAAGAAGTTCTCGTCTACAGTAGCTAACTATAGGGTAGACTTTGACTTAAGGAAGGGAGAGATACATGCTCTTCTCGGAGAGAATGGAGCTGGTAAGACTACTTTGATGCGTATTCTCTACGGCGAGATTCAGCCAGATGAGGGAGAAATATTTGTTTGGGGGAAGAAAACTGTAGTAAAGTCTCCTAGCCATGCTCTTAGGCTCGGAATCAGTATGGTTCATCAGCATTTCAGGCTCGTTGATTCTCTCACAGTAGCTGAGCACTTAGCGCTGTGTTCAAGTGAAGTAAGGTTTCTGAGTAAGCGCAAGATAGAGAACTTAGTAGCGGAGTACTTTAAGGAATATTATCTTAAAGTCGACTTAGATGCTCATATCTGGCAGCTTTCTGCTGGTGAAAAGCAGAAGGTAGAGATACTTAAAGCACTTATTAGAGGGGCTAGAATACTGGTACTGGATGAGCCAACTTCTTCTCTTACTCCACTTGAAGTAAAGGACTTGTTCCGTGTGTTACATAAGTTAAGAAACCGAGGATACGCCATAGTCTTCATATCTCATAAGCTCGGGGAGGTGCTGGAAATAAGCGATAGAATAACTATTCTCAGGAAAGGAAAGAAAGTAGCTACAATACCGGCTTCGGAGGCAGACCCCGTTACGCTAGCTAAACTAATGGTAGGCGATCTTCCTTCCCCCGCTAAAAATACTCACACTTCTCCTCCTGGAGGAGAAGTACTCCAAGTAAAGAGTCTGTATGTTAAAAATGACAGAGGAGGAATTGCAGTAAGAGGGGTAAGCTTCTCTGTGAGAAAGGGCGAGATCTTCGGAGTAATAGGCGTAGCCGGTAATGGTCAGAGAGAACTTGCTGAAGCAATAGCTGGTCTCAGGAAACCCGTCAAGGGAGAGATATTTTTCAGAGGAATTCTCGTGAACGGCTCGGGTCCACGAGAGCTAGCTAGAAGAGGGCTGGCTTATATTCCTGAAGAAAGCTTTAAGACAGCTGTTCTTCCCGAGCTGACAGTTGCTGAAAACTCTATTCTTCGCTACTACTGGAGGTTTACGGAAAAAGGGTTCATAAAGAAGACTCTTGTTGAGAAGTGGGCTAAGTCTCTCATCAAGGAGTTTGATATACTAGCTGAAGGACTTCATGTCAAAGCAAAGTCTCTCTCTGGAGGTAATCTGCAGAAACTAGTTATAGCTAGAGAGTTGTCTTCAAAGCCTGAGCTACTTGTAGCTGTTAACCCTACTGCAGGACTAGATATTTCTGCTTCACAGAGAACTAGAGAAAAACTACTTGAAATTAAGGCTCAGGGCTCCGGAGTTCTACTTTTCACAGAAGATATTGATGAAGCTCTGCAGATCTGCGACAGAATAGCCGTCATTTTCAAAGGCTCATTTAAGGGACTCTTTAGCCGAGAAGAAGCTGACGTGAATAAAATAAGCCTGCTTATGGCGGGTGTAGACTTATGATCATTAAGATCGAGAAAAGAAGTGAGTATAACAGATACTCTGCTCTCGATATCTCTATTTTATCTGTGTTACTAGCACTTGCTGTAGCAAGTATTATAATGTGGGCGTTTAGAGTGAGCCCTACTAGAGCTTACTATGAAATTTTCGTAAAAACACTTTCGAATAAGTATGGTATATCACATGTCGTAGCCCGGACTATACCTTTGCTTCTCTGTAGCCTAGGGCTCGTCGTGTGCTTTAAGGCAGGCGTGTGGAACATAGGTGCTGAGGGACAGCTTCTCATGGGAGCTGTAGCGGCGACAGGTGTAGCACTGTATTTGATGCCTCAGTCGCCCTCTTGGATACTTCTGCCAACAATGTTTACCTTAGGCGCGGTGATGGGCGCCTTCTGGGCACTAATACCAGCTCTCTTGAAAGCCAAGGCGAGAGTCAATGAGATTATAACTACTCTTATGCTCAATTACGTAGCAGAGAAAATCGTAGAGTATTTAGTTTACGGTCCATGGAAAAGTCCTAGTGGTTGGGGCTTTCCGCTCACAGATACTATACCGGATCAAGCTAGACTTCCTTTAATTCCTGGAACTCCAGTACATATCCCTACTCTGGGTATTTCGCTTCTCTCATCTGCGCTGGTATTTCTTGTCTTAAGGAAGACGAGCATGGGCTTTGAGCTGAAGGTATACGGGTTCAGTGAGAAAGTAGCAGAGTACGCTACAGTGAGCAGAACTAAAGTTATAGTCATATCAATGGTGCTCAGTGGTGCTTTAGCTGGTATAGCTGGAGTGGGAGAAATAGCTGGCATACACTATAGGTTGAGACTGCCTCGCTCAATTTCAGGAGGCTACGGTTATACGGGAATTATAGTGGCTTGGCTCTCTAGACTTAATCCACTAGCCTGCATTCCATTCTCTCTGCTACTCTCAGTGCTCTCTGTAGGAAGTGACGCTATTCAGATAACTTTAAAGCTTCCTAGGGGAGTTATTAACATCTTTAATGGACTAATACTAGTAATGCTACTTGTACTCGATTTTCTCGCAAAGTATAGAATAAAGGTGATAAAACATGAATGATCTCGAGCTCTTAGCACATGAGTCGATTGCCGCGGGAACAGTATTACTTTACGCTACTCTAGGAGAAATTCTGGCTGAGAGATCAGGAGTGCTGAACTTAGGGCTTGAGGGAATAATGATGCTAGGGGCTATAACTGCTTTTGCCCTAAGTATAACTACAGGCTCCGTAGTTCTCAGTATTTTAGTAGCCTTCGCTGTAGGGTGCTTAGCGGGACTTCTGCACTCTGCGGTGTGTGTTTCTATGCGAGGAAACCAGGTGGTAAGTGGACTAGCTTTAGCTATGCTCTGTGCAGGAATCAGTAGTGTCCTTGGGAGAAACTATGTAGGAGTGCCGCCGCGCACTATTCTCTCTGCTGTAAAAGTACCTATACTATCTGAAATACCCTGCTTAGGCTATATACTGTTCCAGCAAAATATTCTCGTCTATCTAGCGTACATAGTTGCTCCACTGCTGTGGTTTATACTCTTTAAAACGAAAATAGGAGTCGCTATTAGAGCCTGCGGCGACGATCCTCTGTCTGCAGAATCCATGGGAATAAACGTCCACCTGTACAGGTACCTCTGCACAGTACTGGGCGGAGGATTTGCTGGTATAAGCGGAGCATACTTGACACTGTCCTACACTCCCTTCTGGGTAGAGAACATTACTGCTGGAAGGGGATGGATATCTTTAGCTCTCGTCATCTTATCGACGTGGAGTCCTCTGAGAGCAGTGTTGGCGTGCTACTTCTTTGGTTTCTGCGAAATATCGCAGTACTGGCTACAGACACTCAAGCTGAACCCGTATCTGCTGGGAACTATACCTTACTTAGCTACTATAGCAGCTATCTCAGTAGTCTCTGTCGAGAAAATAAGAAAACTTGTAGGAGCTCCTAGAGCGCTAGGAAAGCCGTACCCTGAAGACTAATACTTAGGTGTGTTTTGGAGAATTAAGCGCCAGAATTTTTCGCTACACATAGACCTGATTCCGAGTTTCTCTGCCCACCGAAGTAATCCCTTGTCATTGCTCACTAGTAGCCCATCGACCTCGTATGCTAGAAAGAGGACATCTAGGTCTTCTACTGAATCTATTGTACCTTCTCTCAGAGCCTCTCTGTACTTCTCTCTAAGTTTCCTTATCTTAACGTCTTCTGGCTCGAGACTGCGTGCAGCTTCTTCAGCTACTCTTAGCCCCTTGTTTACTCTATTTCTCATGTCTTCTATGTAGTCATAGAGTACTTGCACAGGAATAACTAGCCCTAGTTTCCTCGGAGCCCGACATATCGTACTTGCTTCAAGTAATAGAGTGTAGTCTTCTGAGACATATTTACTGAGCTCCTTGAGTACTGAGAGGGGAATATAGAAAACTATGTGCCTCTCTTCTTTTTTCGCGAAATTAACGAATATCTCTATAGCCTTCTCTGTAGATAGAGTCTTCTCTTCTATCTGCGGGTTTATAAAAAAGCTTGTATCTAGTACTACTCTATCTACATTAAGGTGGTACTGAGACACTTAAAGTCCCCTTAGAAGTAACAAACTCTAATCTATGTGTCTTTTTATCATAAAGCTCAGCGCTCTTAATCCATATACTGCACTCGCTCTTAGCAGGTATCTCTAGTTTGCCAACAGCTTTCGTCAAGAAAACAGCCTTCTTCCCAACTACAACAAAGATACCGTAATTACTATCCCAGAAACCACTAGCCTTCCACACGGTCTTCCCATTAACCTTTACCTCTGTTAAATAGACCTTACTTGAAGCATCATTTACTAAAACCACCTCTATGTCTGTTGCTCTCTTCTTAAAAGACTTTACTTTGATTGTTTGCGTAGAAGACAAGTAGACATTACCAGCTATCCAAAGAACAATGCTCACAACAGCTATTAAGAAAGCTACTAGAGTCTTCTTCCCCAACTTAGTGAACACATTATCTCTATGTCTAAAATAGATTTAAAAATTACTTTTTCGAAACAGAGCTAAGTTTTAATATTGATTAACTGGAATTTAATTTGTGAAAGAAGCTAGATATTATCGAAAACTCGATAACAACTTAGTTCAATGCACTATTTGCCCGAGGAAATGTGTTATTAAGCCAGGTGAAGCTGGATTCTGCAGAACTAGGATCAATAAGAATGGTGTCTTGTACTCATTAGTCTACGGAGTAGTGTCCTCTATAGCAATAGACCCTGTCGAGAAAAAACCACTCTTCCACTTCTATCCAGGTAGCCCTACCCTCAGTATAAGTACTATAGGCTGCACCTTCAAGTGCCCCTGGTGCCAAAACTGGCATATCTCTCAAGTCGATGCAACTAAAGCAGACCTCTCTTTCTACGACAACTACGCCCCTGAAGACATCATAGAATACGCTAAGCGCACAGAAAGCCCCTCTATCTCAATAACATATAATGAGCCGATCGTATGGCTAGAATACTCCATTGACTTAGCTAAACTAGCTAAAGCCAACAACATTAAAACAATATTTGTGACAAATGGATACGCTTCAGACGAAGTCTTAGACGAAATAGCCTCTAACATAAACGCCGCTAACGTTGATATAAAGTGCTTTAGTGAAGAAACCTACAGAAAATACATCAAAGGAGACTTAAAGCCAGTACTCGAGTTCACCGAGTACCTAAAGAAGAAAGGAGTTCATGTAGAGACAACGTACTTAATAATCCCCGGGCTCAACGACAGCCCAGATGAAATAAGACAGTACTGCAAATGGCATTATGAACACTTAGGGCCAGAAACGCCCCTACATTTCAGTAAATTCTACCCACAGTACAAGTATACTTCCGCGCTGCCAACACCCGTAGAAACGCTCGAAAACGCCTGGAAAATAGCGAAAGAAGAGGGACTATACTACGTGTACACGGGAAATGTTCCAGGACACAAATACGAAAACACGTACTGCCCAGAATGCGGAAAAGAAGTAATCAGAAGATATGGCTTCTACATAACTAAATGGAATTTAGACGAACAAAATAGATGCAAGTTCTGCGGCGCAAAAATACACATTTCAGGAGAAAAGTGGAAAGAAGCACCACGATACTGGTGGCTCATCTAAATCAGTTTCCTGAAATCTCATCATCAATCGCCGGCCCATCAGCTCATCATCCGAGCCAACTTATTCTTCGCAAGGAAATATATTTTACTTCGAGTATATTTAGGGGTAGTGATTAAGCTTGTTGTTAGAGCTAAGAAGGATGCTGATGCTTTGAGGGCGTGTTTATCTAGGTTTTATGGAGACTGGAGTATACCTGTGTACACGCTTAAGGGGGTTCGTAAAGCGGATAAGGTGTTGGATCGTCTTAGGGAGATTTTTGATGAAGAGTCGTTTATAATAGTTCTTCTTGGCAGAGAGGAGAGTTATCTTAAGAGTATTGAGGACAGTCTTCCGTTGAACGTGATAGTACATGTTTTGCCTAAAGCTAGAGTGAGGAATACTAGGATTATTCAGATAGCTCGTGAAATAGAGAGAGCTAAAAGTGTTTTGAGGACTTCTGTTTACTGGACTGGTGCGTATGTTTTTTGTCACAGAGTTGATAGAGGTGTGAGACTTGACATAGAAAATGAGCCTGCTTACGACTTGTTTCTAGGTCTCGGAGAGGGGTTTCTTGAAAACTTGAGTAGAGTCCTTGGGGAGAGAATTCCTCCAGTACCTCTTTTAGTGAGAAAGTTTGGGGGAGAGCATGATATTTTCTCAGGTCCTAGGCGGGTAGGTTATTTAAAGATACCTGATGAAGGAGAGCCTTCAGGAGAAGTCTTA
>QMSB01000037.1 GCA_003650815.1 Thermoprotei archaeon
AAGGAAATAAGCTATGTTTTCAAAAGCAAGGGCCTGCTCCTATGGATCCCCCCTAACCCCGCTTGGAACATCTTTCAGAACGCTGAAGCCTTTCACGCCATAGAGCACGCGCTCATAACGGCAGCAGAACTCCTCGTAGGAGCCTCCCCCACAGACTTAGCGGGAATAAGCTTCCCTTCAGGACACATCTACATATATGATTCACACGCAGGAGGCTCAGGAATAAGCTATCTCCTATACCAGAGGCTAGAAGAAGCCTTCAAGAGAGCCCACTACCTAGTCTCAAGCTGTAAATGTGAAGACGGCTGTCCTCGATGTATTTACTCACCTTACTGCGGAAATAATAACAAGATATTATCCAGAAAGAGAGCGAAGTATGTCTTAGATAACGTAATATTCAAGAAAAAGATTATAGCCGTACTTCAAGAGAAGTACGGGAAACCTATAGTCTAAAGCTTTTCTCATGAGAGCGAGAAAGTTTATAATATTCCCACGCCTTATTCTCTAAAATGAAGAGGCTCCCCATAGTATTCGTACTAATTGCGCTAGAACTAATAGCCTTGACTTCAGCTCAGAACATAAGTGAAAATGAAGAGAAGTTCCCTTACGAAATATCTCTTAGGTGGAGGGCAGACATACCTTATGGATCTATCTCATCTTACTCAGCATCAGCTAATCTCGAAACAGTCGCTATTCTAGTTAAAGACTATCCCTACAAAAGGCTCGTACTATACTATAGAGGAAACCTCAGTTATCTTTTCCTGAAAGACATACCAGCTAGCAAGATATGGGTTACAGGTAGAGGAGACTACTTGCTAGCTTTACTATCAAACTCAACACTCGTATTACTTGATGAAAATCTAAGAAGAGTAACCTACTATGGGGAAGCTGAAGAAACAAGCAAAGCTATTTTCTCTGAAAGCGGAGAGTTCTTCGTAGTCTATGGAGGTAAAAGGCTACTGTACTACTCTATTTGGAAAATGCTACCAATATTCAAGACAGGATACGTTCACTCAATACTCAGAGTAGACCTCACTTCAAGAGGAGACTACATGCTAGTAGCGGGCTTCGATACTCGCTGTGGCTATTGTATAAGCAAGAGACTAGTACACACGAAGCTAGTCAGACCTGACGGAAGCGTAGTAACAATGTGTGCTCGCTTCGACACATACTGTGAAGGATACCTAGTGCACATACTTGGGCTTCAAGGAAAATCAGCTAGGCTTCTTACGAAAGGAGGGAAAACTATACTATTGTTTCTAAATGAGAGCTTTGGGGAAATAACAGCGATAGCTTTCCCAAGAAAATTCAAGGACTTAAATGACTTTAATAACAATGCACGCATACTGAAGAAAGGAGACATTGCTGTAATTGCAGTGAAAAACTCTAAAGGAGAGTGGGAGCCGCTTAAAATAGACTTCACACGATGTATTGTGGTCCGTCTCGGAAACCTAACAGCTCTTCGTGGGACTTACCTAGATTTCTCACCAGAGGGCTTTTTCTATACGTGTGAGAAACTTAAAGATAGAATTGTTATCCGAGTATACAATATTTCAAGCGGAGAAGAAATAGCTGAACTCGATAGAGGTCTCTTAACTCCAACAGAGGAAGTTAGGGACTTAAAGTGTTCAGTAGATGGTAGAAAAATACTGCTGGTAACCTCTAGAGCAGTCGAATACTATACTCTTCGTAAATTTGCTCCATCACCTGAAGAAGAAAAAGTAGAGTTAATTTTAAATATCTACGGAGAGGAGGGAGGGCCAGCTAACGTTACTTTAGAGTTGATTGATGCAGAGACCCTCAAAATATTGTCTGTAAAGACAATAAATACTAGCGTCTATGAGCTGGAAGTTCCCAAGAAAGCATACATTATAAGAGCTTCTGCTGAGGGATTCGAATCAGTAGAATTTGAATTAAATTTAACAGCAATTAACTATACTTCCGTAGTAGTACCAATATACTTCAAGCGTACTAAGCCTGAGGTCTTAATAAGGAAGGTAACAGTGCTAGTTAAAGACAACAGAGGGAATGCAGTAAAGGGAGCAAGAATAGAAGCATATTACGAAAACAAGCTAGCTTTCTTGGCGCTTAGCGATAATGAGGGAAGAGCTCTTCTAGTACTTTACCAAGGAAACTATACACTAAAAGTAACAAAGTACGGATATACAGTATACTCAGATAGATTAGAGGTAGGAGAGCGAGACCTAGAAGTAACAGTAGTACTAACGAAAATACCCACGGAATTCCATGTATCTTTATACGTTTATAATTACACAGGAGACCTAGTGAAACGCTTCCACCTAACAATAATTGACCTAGAGACATATAATGAAGTGAAAAACGTTCGAGTAATAGGCGGCTATACCTCATTCATGCTTCCTAAAGGAATGTACTTAATCAAAATAAATGCTACAGGAGCGCCTCCACTAAACAAGACAGTAACAGTGCTAGAAAACTGCACACTATACTTCATCCTTTATAAACATGTTGAAAAAACAGTTGCTCCCCAGGCTTTCGTAACCGCTTTTTCAGCATTATTTTCGTTAATGCTAATAGTAACCCTAATGATACTACTGCTGCTTACCAACGAGAAAATAGCGCTAAAAATGGTTAAATATAGGAGAGTAATCGCGCTGATAACTATCTGCTTTACTATAGGTCTTCTAGCAGTAGTAGTTCTGCCAACTACTCAGAGCAGAGAATCTCACAAAGCCAAGACCGTAGACATATATTTTACTCTCATTAACGGAAAGACAGCAAAATTAAGCAATTATAGAGGCAGGATCCTCATAGTAGAGTTCATGAGCACAGAGTGCCCGACATGTGAAGAAGTTCTCTCAGTATTGAAGAAAATATACTCAAAGTACAGAGGATTCGTAGAAATAGTTTTAATAAGCGTAGATCCTCGAGATACCCCAGAAATTCTTGAAAACTACGCTAAGCAGAAAGAAATAGAGTGGACTATAGGCATAAACACTACGGTAGTGTCTAAAGACCCGTATTTATCAAAAATATTTGCTGGTACACCGACTATACTTATCTTAGATTCTCAGGGCGGTGTAGTAAAAGTGCTTTACGGCGCAGTGAGCTACGAGCACCTAGAACAAGCTCTCTCAGAAGTAATAAAAACTGTTGAAATAAGCCTAATGAGCCTCTTAGTGAGCAGCTTCATCCTAGGAGTACTCTCAAACTTCTCTGTGTGCAGCTTCCAGCAAGCAGTATTCCTCATAGGCTACCTAACAGGCCTTGAGGGAACTTACAAGAGAACAGTAGCTGTAGCGATACTCTATGTGCTAGGCATAGCCACGATGTTCGTAATCTTCGGTATACTCCTTATACGAATAGGAGCGCTGGCGCAGAACAAGAACCTACTATTAATAGCGGGAGGAGTAATAACCGTGTTGATAGGTCTGAGAATGTTGAATATAATAAAGCCTCCACGGTCTAAGCTCCTAGGAGACATATTCAGAAAATTCAGAGGAGTAGAAGAGTCTACTGTAAAATCTCTCGCAGGAGCCTACGCCCTAGGATTAGCGGTGGGAGCAGGTTTCGCGTGGACACAGTGTCTAGGCTCATTCCTTCCAGCAGTAATGTACGCAATATCCTATGGCTTCACAGACATAAGGTACGGCATACTAATGCCCCTAGCTTACACCCTCGGATTCAGCGTAGTCTTCATGATAATAGCTATAGCAATAGGACTAGGAAAAGCTAGGCTCGGAAAAGCCAGAGAAAAGAAATTAGAGCTAGTCGAGAAAATCTTTAGCCTCCTAATAGTATTCTTTGGAATAGACATGATAGTCGCTGGACTACTAAATACTATGACAGTATTCGAGAGAATAGCTCAACTTTTCAGATAGCTTCGCTAGCAACTTCAATTAAATATACTGTATCCAAGGGGGTTCTCTTTCTCGCTAAGACCTTAGCCTTCAGACCATAATCTCTAGCAAGCCTGAGTATTTCATTAACTCCAGTGAGCGAAGAACAAGTAGTATACACGCACCCCTTTGCGGTCTGGCAGACTCCAGCAAAAAACTTACGGTATATTTCAAGGTTCTCGCCACAGCAGAGAGCATAGTCAATCTCGTCGACAGGATTTAATGGAAGATACGGCGGATTAAACACTATACAGGATAGACTGTTTTCCCTAAAACATGATAGACAATCTGCTACAACAACATCTACCTTATCTGAAATACCATTAAGCTCAAAGTTAATTTTAGCGCATCTAGCAGCTGTTACAGAGATATCAGTAGCTACAGCATAACTAAGATTTTCTCTAAGAGATATCACAAGAGCACCACTACCAGTACCTATCTCCACGAATTCACGTATATTCATTGACTCCAGATAGTCAGCCAAGAGGTCAGTAGAGAAGGTTCTCTTAGGGTTAAAGACCCTATCTAACCTGAGCTCGGCTCCTCTAAAAACTACCCTCCTCCCCTGAGATAGCCTAATGTATCCTCTAAGTAGCTTGCGAATAATTCTGGCTCTCAGCCTCATCATGGAAATACTGTCTCAACCTTAACTTCCTTTACTCCCTCAACTTCCTCTACTCTCTTCTTAATCATTACGGCAAAATATTTCATAAGGGGACAGAAAGGCGAAGTAGGTCTAAAGAGAACTGTCACTTTCCCGTCTTCAATCTTAATATCTCTAACGAGCCCTGCATCAACTATATTGAGTCCTATCTCAGGATCCATTATCTCTCTTAAGGCATCCCATATTCTCTTCTCTAAATCCGACATAGTGTAAATAGAAGGATACTTGAATATATAGGCTTTGAGACTCAGTTAAGCCCAAGGAACACGGAAAATTGTCAGAAAACTTTAAAATAGAGTAGCTCTATCTCCTAAAGGGGATCATTATTGAATACGTACCTATTATCCGGGTCCTTTCTTCACCTAGAGAAGGCGTAGAAGTAGCTATCAGAGGCTGGGTATACAGGAAAAGAGAACTCAAAACCGGAGTATTTCTCCTAATTCGAGATTCTACAGGAGTCATACAGGCTGTCGCTAAGCCTGAAGACAAGACCCTATTTGAGAAAGCAGCAGAACTCGGAATAGAGAGTAGTGTAAAGCTAAGGGGAGTAGTAAAGCTCGATAAGAGAGCTCCCGGAGGAGTAGAGCTCCACATAACCAGCCTAGAACCCGTACACGTAAACTCTGTCTTCCCGATAACAAAAGACGCGTCACCTGAATATCTCTTAGACGTACGACATCTCTGGCTTAGAAGCAGAAAAATGAACGCAGTCCTCAAAATAAGACACACAGTCTTCGGAGCAATACACGAGTACTTTAGAAGCAGAGGCTTCTACGAAGTCCAGTGCCCCAGCTTCATTACAGCAGCCTGTGAGGGAGGAGCAACACTCTTCACCGTAGACTACTTCGGTAAAAAGAACGTGTACTTAACACAGTCAGCCCAATTCTACCTAGAAGCCCTAATATTCTCCCTCGAAAAAGTATACACAATAGCCCCCTCCTTTAGAGCAGAAAAATCTAGAACAAGAAGACATCTCACAGAATTCTGGCACGCTGAAGCAGAAGTAGCCTGGTGTGGACTAGAAGAAATAATGAAGATAGAGGAAGAACTAGTCACATATATCGTCAGAAAAGTCCTCGACAAGAGACTAGAGGAGCTAAGCTTCCTAAAAAGAGACATAAAGCCTCTAGAGAACGTAAAGCCGCCCTTCTACAGAATAACATACGACGAAGCACTCGAAATAATCAACAAGAAAGGCTTCAAAATCGAGTGGGGAGAAGACTTCGGAGCAGACGAAGAAAGAGCACTAACAAGAGAATTCGACAAACCAGTCTTCGTATACGGGTACCCAGAACAATGTAAGGCTTTCTACCACAAAAACGACCCGAAGAGACCAGAAGTAACTCTCTCAGCAGATCTTCTAGCACCTGAAGGATATGGAGAAATAATAGGAGGAGGAGAAAGAATCGCAGACGAAGAAGAGCTAATCAGGAAAATAAAGAGATTCGGCCTAAGAGTAGAAGACTATGAGTGGTACATAGATCTGAGGAGATACGGCAGTGTGCCACACGCAGGCTTCGGGCTAGGAGTAGATAGAACAGTAATGTGGGTAGCTGGACTAGACCACATAGTAAATGCAATACCGTTCCCCAGAACAATAAGGAGAGTATACCCCTAGTGGTTCAAATGCTGTCTCAAGTGCTTCAAAAAACCTCAGAAATACTATCAACACTACCTAAAGCAGAGACAGACCACTTCCTAGCCTCAAGAACTCTACCTTACCCTGTTCAAAAACAGCTCGAAAAGTTTCTAGAAAAAGGAGAAGCCATCTTAGCTAAAGCAGCAGGATACTCTATCGTGGGAAAAAGAGCACTAGCACTGATTACAGACAGAGACCTCTATTCAAACACAAGCATTCTAAAATCTCTATCCTTCACCGGAATACGAGGAGGACTCACTGCAGTAGTACTAGAGCTATTCGAAGACATAAGGTTCTTCACAGAGAAAATACACACACCTTGCATCGACTACGACCCGAGAAAACCTCTAACAAGCTACGTCAACAAAGTCTTAGAGTACTCTGAGGCAAGCGAGCTACCCTTTATACTCAGAATCCCACTCTACTCACCAGCACACGCAGAGACCGAGACAGAGCATGTAGAGAGAGTATCCCCGAGACCTTATTTCAACAAGCACTGGCTAAGACCCTACCGGTGGAATATAATAGCTAGCAGAACTCTCCCAAAGTGCATTGAAGACCATAAGAGAAACATCAAGATCCTAGAGAAGCTGTGCGAAGAACTAGAGCTAAATCAGCTAGAAGAAAAAGACCCTAAGAAAGTAGCCATAGTCTCAGCTAGCTGCAGCCGCGAAGCACCAGAAGACGAAACAACACTAATCCTAGCATTCATGAACCCTCTACCCAAGAAAACCATAGAAGAGCTCACAGCTAAAGCAGAGAAAATAACAATAGTTGACTCAGGCAGACTATACCTAAAAGAAAAAATAAGATTAGACAAAGCCACAGTCAAGAAAGTCGAGAAAAAATATGAGAAAACTTGCGGAGGCTGTCCCTTCCCATACCTCCTCTATGCTATCGCTAAGGCACTAGACGAGATAAACGAAGTAGGCGTAGTCTGCACAGACACAAACTGTCACGTAATAACTCTCTTGACACAACCAGACTTTCCCGAAAACTATCAAATAAAATCAATAAGCTTCTTCCAAAGAGACTTTAGAGACATAATAGACATAGTACTATCAGAAAACTCAGCAATAGACATAGCTAGAGCAATAGCCGAAGCAGGATACCAAGACGGTCCGGTAATAGCAGTAACAGACCTATATAGAGCCACACAAGCAGGAAAACTACCGCCCAATCTATATATTCTAGCAGTAAACACCCTAGGAGCGAAACACGGCTATAGGAAACTGCCATCAAGACTAGACGACCTAATAGAGTACCTAGCCAAAATATTCGAAGCCGAAGAGAGCCACATAGCAGTACTAGATAAACCATGTCCTCTAGCAGTGAAAATAGACAATAACATTGAACTAAAGATAGATGAAGAACTATGCGACAAGTGCGGCGAGTGTCTAAAAATACTATGTGAGGCAATTTCACTGGAGGCAGGCAAAATAGTATTAAAAGAAGAATACTGCAGGAAGTGCGGACACTGTGCTGAAATATGCTCTAGAAACGCTATTGTCGCTCTCTCTCCTTAAGAATAGTAACATTTATCACATTGAGAGCGACAGCAACGCCTAGAGCAATAGAGGACACTAAAGCAACAAAGCTAATGCTCTCATAAAACGGCGTGTTCTCGAATGAAGGCAAGAGCACGAAGTATAGATAGACAATAAACACTACGTATAGTATGATATTTATGAGCGCCAAGACCTTGGGGAAATCTGGTTTCCTCACATAAAGTAAATTCTCCTTAAACTTTAATAATTTTCCCAGACCACAAAGCCGCAGACAAATCACTGGGCATAGAGGTACACCGTATTTCAAGGTTCTTGACCGAGAAAAGACTCTATTCATTTAAAGTGAAACAACAGCAGCCCAGAAACAATACCACCAGACTACTGTAACATAAATCCCTCTCCCAAATGCCTTTAAATCACCAGTCATCTTAACTCTGACCGATCATCGGGCTAAAATAAATCCTCTTAAGAAAACTTAAACTTAACTCGGGTCGCTTAGAACTGCTCTAAAGTAAACGGCATAGAGAAAGCCTTCACTAAGAGCTCTAAGATTTCTCTCTCCGCGCACTCACAGCACCAGCCCAAGACATCGTCTTCCGAGAATAGAGCTAAACCAATGTTTTCTTCAGTAAGCCGAGTAAAACAGGAAGCACAGTAAGTCTCATCCTCAAGAAGAGACGCAAGCCTAGCCAGTACTTTCAGTTTCTCTGCCTCACAGACCTGAACTAGCTCGCCATCATCCCACTCGAAGACTCTAGGCTTATTAAGCAGCCTCACGAACAAGTACTCCCAGAATAGTTTCGGTGTACTCACTCTCTCCCCCAATATCTTTTTCTATAAACTATATAAGGATACGAAGATAGAAGTCATGTGGAAATTATTGTAAAAACCCCTAGAGAAATAGAGAAAATAGCTGCTTCTCATATAGAAGAAGTACTGGAGCACAATTGTAAAGTCAAGCCCAGACCCTGGGGATTACTCGGAGTAGTCTTAGTAGACAATACAGAAGACAAGAGAAAAGCAGCAAAACTGATTTCAGAAAACGTCCCCGAGGCATCACAAGTACTAGTAGTAGAAAAAGAAGTCAAGCCAGACATCGAAGAAATATGTAAAGCAGCCGCAAAAGTAGCTCTAGAACACTTAAAGCAGGGAGAGACCTTCGCCATACGCACGACAAAGAGAGGAAAACACGAGTTTTCAACAATAGACGTGAACGTGGCGGCGGGCAGAGCAGTACAAGAGGCGACAGGAGCTGAAGTTAACCTAGACTATCCAGATAAAGCAATATACATAGAAATATTCCAGAACACAGCAGCCATATGCGTTGTTCCGGGAACCGAAGAGAGAAAGAAAATGAAGCCGGGAAAGCCCTTAGTGCTCGACATTCTCCGCAGAATATCAGTAATACAGATGCCTTACACAGGGCCGCTTGACGGAGTATACAGAATGGGCGTAAGAATAGGCAGAGCAATACAGTGTTTCGAACTAGGAGAACTCTACATCGCGCACTACAAGCCAGTCACAGCAGAAGAATTGCACACATTCCTGAAGGGAGTACTAGAGGGAAGAGACTCAAGATACCGGATACAAGTAAAAAGCTATGGGCGTCCAGTACACAAGGTACCAGTCTACGTCTACGAAATGTACCAACTAGTAAGACACATCAAGGGAAAACCAGTGATAGTAACAGACCCCCGCGGAGAATACCTAACTCACGTGAAAGACAAGATCGCAGAGCTCTTCTCAAAGGGAAGCAAAGTCTACGTACTCATAGGAGCCAGAGAGGGAATACCGGTAGGAATATTCAGGTTCGCAGACCTAGTAGTAGACCTAATACCCCAGATAACAATCTCAACAGACTACGCGCCCGTAGCCACAGTCATAGGAATAGTCGCCGCACTAGAGGAAACAGGAGCACTACCCAAGTTCACAGGCAAACGTAAACGCAAATAACTCTTCAAGCATAATAGTACGAGGTGTTTACGTGAGCACGCCCTTAGAAGACCCAGTAGTAAAGATGGACATCTCAGCCATAGTAGAAGCTCTCGAAGAAAAAGGCTACGCAGACTTCTTTAAAGAAAAAACAGTCTTAATAACAGGAGTAGCAGGCTTCCTCGGAAGCTGGCTAGCAGACACACTTGTAGCACTGGGTTCTCATATAGTAGGAGTAGACAACCTATCTACAGGTAGCCTAAACAATGTGAAACACCTACTGAAAACAAAGCACTTCAGATTTATTGAAGCCGATGTAACCAAGCTAGAGCCCCTCGAGGAGAAAATAGACCTAGTCCTACACCTAGCTGCAAGACCATCTCCCGACGACTACCTCAGACACCCCGTAGAAACACTGCTCACTAGCAGCGAAGGCACACTAAAAGCACTAGAAGTAGCGCGCCGCAACGACGCAGTCTTCCTCTTCACATCTACCTCAGAAGTATACGGAGACGCCGAAGTAATACCAACACCTGAAACATACTGGGGCAAAGTAAACCCAATAGGCCCTAGATCATGCTACGACGAAGGAAAGCGCTACGCAGAAGCCCTCTGCATGGCCTATCTCAGACAATACGGACTAGACGTGAAAATAAGCCGAATATTCAACACATATGGACCTAGACTAGACTGGAAAAACCCCGGCTACGGGCGCGTAGTAGTCAAATTCATAGCCCAAGCCCTCAAAGGAGAACCAATAACAGTACACGGAGACGGACTACAGACACGAAGCTTCTGCTACGTCTCAGACAACATAGAAGCACACTTAATCTTCCTCGCCAAAAAAGAGCTGAAAGGAGAAGTACTCAACATAGGAAACCCCGAAGAAGTAACTATACTAGACTTAGCTAAAACAGTAATAGAGCTAACAGGCTCCAAGTCAAGAATAGTACATACTCCACCGAGACCCGACGACCCCCGCAGAAGAAAACCAGACATAACTAAAGCCACTAAACTACTAGACTGGAAACCCAAGATAAGCCTCAGAGAAGGTCTAGCCAAAACCATAGAATGGATAAAACCTAGACTAAAGTGAAAACATGTACAGAGTATCTATCTTCGGCCTAGGATACGTGGGAACAGTCTTCGCCGCATGCCTAGCATCAAGAGGCATCAAAGTCGTCGGAGTAGACGTAGTAGAAGAAAAAGTAAAAGCAATCAACTCCGGCAAACCCCCCTTCTACGAGCCAGGACTAGAAGAACTAGTAGAAAAATCCGTGGAAAAAGGACTCCTAGAGGCGACAACAGATCACATGAAAGCAGTACTCTCAACAGACATCTCAGTAATATTCGTCGGAACACCAAGCAAGCCAGACGGCTCAGCAGACCTAAGATACGTTGAGAGCGCAGCCAAAATGATTGGAGAAGGACTCAAAGAGAAAAAAGACTGGCACCTAGTAGTAGTCAGAAGCACAGTACCTCCAGGCACAACAGAAGGACTAGTAAAGCCAGCAGTAGAAAAAGAGTCCAGCAAGAAAACTGGAAAAGACTTCGGACTCTGCATGAACCCAGAGTTCACTAAAGAGGGCAACGCAGTACACGACACCTTCTACCCCTCGCGAATAGTCATAGGAGAATACGACAAGAAAAGCGGAGACACTCTAGAAAAACTGTACAGAGAATTCCACAGAGACAAAATCCCGCCAATACTCAGAACAAACATAGTCAACGCCGAGCTAATAAAATACGCCTCAAACGCCTTCCTAGCCACTAAAATAAGCTTCATAAACACCATAGCAAACATATGCCAAAAAATACCCGGAGCAGACGTAAACGAAGTAGCCAAAGGAATAGGACTAGACCCTAGAATAAGCCCCCTATTCCTCAGAGCAGGACTAGGATTCGGAGGAAGCTGCTTCCCCAAAGACCTCAAAGCACTCATAGCCTACGCCAAAAAACTAGACTACCATCCAATACTACTAGAAGCAGTACTCAAAGTAAACGAAGAACAGCCACTCAAAGCAGTAGAACTAGCAAAACAAGCACTAGGAAAACTCAAAGGAAAGAAAATAGCAGTACTAGGACTAGCATTCAAGCCCGGAACAGACGACATAAGGGAAGCAGTCTCACTCAAAGTAATCGAAGCACTACTAAAAGAAGAGGCACATGTAGTAGCACACGACCCTAAAGCCATAGAAAACACCCGCAGAATACTCGGAAACAAAATAAAGTACGCTGAAACACCACTAGAATGTATCAAAGACGCAGACTGCGCAATAATAGTAACAGAGTGGCCTCAATTCAAGCAACTAAAGCCAAGCGACTACGAAAAATACATGAAAACACCAGTAGTAATCGATGGAAGAAGACTATACAGCCCCAAAGAATTCAAAAACACTAAAGTAGTCTACAAGGCAATAGGACTAGGAACCTAACAACCATTCTAAACCGCGAAAACTTTCTAATGCTCAATTAAACACAGCAGCTGCCTCCAGCTTAAATAGACTTAATAGTACTCAAAGAAACGTTATCAAAACAGAAATCAAACCAAATATTCGACAACAAAACATCTAGTACTCTTTTCCAAAATAAAACTCAACACCGTCTCTCATAGCCCGCCGCCCTATTTCACGAATAACTTTACGTGGACCAGAAAGCACTATTAAGAACTTTATAACAGGCTTCCTACCATACTTCTTTTCAACAGCCTTAAGCTTCCTTAAAAACTTATCGTACTCTGCTACAGAATCCGCGTACGCTGTGACTTCTCCCACAATAAGAGGATTATCATAGAAAATATTGATTTCCTCGCCCTCAATGACAGCACTCCTTAACTCTGCTCCCTCAGGAATAATACCATCAGAAACAAAGACTTTAGTGAAAAGCTTCCTGACGAACTCCTCGAGAGACATCCCAGCAAACACTCTAACTTGGTTAAATCCATAAAGCATAGCCCCCCACAGTTTCTTAACCTCAGCCTCAAGCCTCCTATGACCCTCCTCAAGAAACCTATACTTCTCTTCAAGAGACTCAATACGCTTAAGCATCTCATTAAAATCTCTACGCAAGTCCCTAACCTCCTTCACAAGCTCATTAAATCTTTCTTCAAGCTTCTGCTGCCTCTCTTCAAGCTTTTGTTGCCTCTCCTCAAGCCTTATTTGCCTTTCCTCCAATTTAGCAAATCTCTCTTCTAGCCTAGCAAATCTTTCTTCAAGCTTCTGCTGCCTCTCTTCAAGCTTTTGTTGCCTCTCCTCAAGCCTAGCGAATCTTTCTAGGAGCTCTTTCATGCCAAGTAAGCCCATTACAGCGTAACGAAACTCCCTATCTTCTTCAATAAGCTTCAGGATCTCTTTTTTCAGT
Source organism: Thermoprotei archaeon (assembly GCA_003650815.1). Lineage (GTDB taxonomy): Archaea > Thermoproteota > Thermoprotei > Thermofilales > B15-G2 > B15-G2. The sequence continues at coordinate 12,982 of QMSB01000037.1, forward strand.
GCGACGGGCCTCATTTCACCAAAAACTAGTGTCAACAACTATATAAACTTAGCAATATCATGAAACACTAGATAAACTATCTATTGATTCTACTGAGCTCTTAGAACAAGTAGTGAGTTATTAAGTAACTATTAACAAGTTAAATATGATCTCTTGTGAACTGACGGCACTAGTATCCTTTATTCTCGATTGACACAATTGCTAACAATCCTTAAAACAACTAAAAATTAGAGAAAACTCATTCAGTAGACAAAGACGACAACACGTAGCTAACTATAGCCGAGTTTATTCCATATATTAGCGGAACGCTAGCTTAATAAATTGATTAACAGTCATTCAGAGCGTAATGAAAATTCTCTACTATAACTGGATCTACTACCCTCATCCGCTCAGCGGAGGAAGAACCCTAGTATGCAGATACTACGCCAAACACATGGCTCTCCGAGGACACTTCGTAGCAATCCTCACAAGCAGATACAGGCAAACTCCCCGCATAGAGCAGAAAGAAGGATACCACATCTACAGAATATCCCTACAAGTATCTCCTAACAGAAAACTAAACTTAGTCAAAAGACCAGTATCAATGCTACTTGAAAAAATATGGATGCAGAGAGCAGTCAGCTACTTTGACCTAATACACGTACACGCACCAACATACGGAATACCACTACTAAAGTGGAGAAGCTGGTCTACAGACAGAAGACCAGTCTTCATAACAGTACACGGAATACCCCCCGGAAGAGGACTAAGAAACCTCCTCTACGACATAGAAAAAGCAGACATAGTAACAGCAGTCTCCGAGAAAATAGCCCAGAAAATACGCAAACTAACAGGCAGGAAAACAACAGTACTACCCAACGGAGTAGACCTAAAAGAATTCAAGCCTACAGAAACCCCCAAAAACAAAACCCCCACCCTAATCTACGTCTCCGGCACAGCAGAATACAAAGGATACAAAGACCTACTAAAAGCACTACAAATACTTAAAAAAAGAAAAATAGAAATCAAAACAATACTCCTCGGACCAGGACTAAAAAGAGTAAACCACGACCAAATGCCAAAATACTACTCAAAAGCCGACATATTCGTCCTCCCCTCACACAGAGAAGGACTATCAATGGCACTACTAGAAGCAATGGCAATGGAGCTAGCCGTAATAGCAACTAAAGTAGGAGGAATATCCGATGCAGTCAAACACATGTACAACGGAATACTAATAGAACCCCGAAACCCCACAGAACTAGCAGACATGATACAACTACTAGCACAAAACCCCCACCTAAGGAAAAAACTAGGCAAAAACGCCAGAAAAACAGTCCAAGAAAAATACAACATAGAAAAAACAATAAACAAACTAGAAAAACTCTACCTAAAATACACATAAACATACTCATATAGCCGGGCCAACAACAGGCAGTAATAGAGTTTTTATACTATTCTATGTGACCTACACCGTGTACGGTGCTAAAGTAAGATTACGCTACGCAGGCTTCGTATCCTTCCTATCAATGCTATTCAGTGTCCTAACAGGACTAGCGTTCACAACAATAGTCACAAGAAAACTCACACCAACAGACTTCGGACTATGGCAAGTAATCTCAGTGACAATCGCATACTTCGCAGTAATAACAAACATAGTAGGATACTGGACACCGAGATTCATAGCAAGAGGAGAAAACGTAGCGAAATCAAGCCTAGTATACAACACAGCAGCAGGAGTAGCAGCAACACTAGCATACATACTAGTATCCTACGGGATCTCAAGCTCACTCGAACTAAACTTATTCTACTTCATCCTCTTCGCCCCCCAGGTATTCCTCTGCTACATATCAATGGCACTCGAAGGAGTAAACAAAGGATACGCACCCCAGCACGTAGGCTACTCCTTCATGATATTCGAAGTAGTAAAAGTCGTAGTAGCCTACATCCTAGTAGCAGTCACAAAACAGAGCCTAGCAGGAGCCATAATCTCAGTAATGCTCGCCCAACTATCAAGAGTAGTGTACCTACTAGCAGTATCTAGGCAGATCATAGGCGAAGGAAAACTACTCAAAGAACACTTAATCAGATTCACTAAACTAGCTTGGATACCTCTCTACTGTAACCTAGCAGGCTACATAAACACACTAGACGTATACATGGTAGTATACTTCGCCAAAACAACCCTACCAGTAGCACTCTTCAGAGTAGCCTTCACTCTCTCAAGCATAATATCCTACTCCGCATCCTTCTCCTCAGCACTCTACCCAAGAATACTAGCACACAAATCCAGCAAAGATATAGAAGAAACCCTTAAACTAACACTAATGTTCGCAATACCAATGAGCCTAGGACTAATCACCCTAGCAAACCCCCTCCTCTGCATCTTCGGAGTAAAATACCTCCAAGCACGCCAAGTCCTAGTAGCACTAGTACCAGCCCTTCTCGCCGCGAGCTTCTCAAGAGTATTCGAAACAGTAATCCTAGGAGCAGAAGAAGTAGACCTCAACAAAAAGGCGGGCTTCAAAGAATACCTAAAAAGCAATCTCTTCATACTACCGACAGCACAGTACCTAGTCTACGGAGCATACCTAGCAGTACTAGCAGCACTCCTAGCAACAGGACCAGCAGACATCGCACTA
>QMSB01000038.1 GCA_003650815.1 Thermoprotei archaeon
ATTCTATGGTTTTTATTTAGCATACAACTATAAGAGCTATTCATATCCTATCGAGGCCTTTAAAATACTAATCGCGCTGGGCTTTATTTTTGAAGCATCCTATATTCTAATTAGAATACTGGCATTTGCAAAAGGTTACTTCAGCATAATAGATGCAGTAGTAAGTTTTACAGCAGTAAACATAGCTTTACTTATTTTCATCGGAGGCTCTATGCTACTTGTAGGGGCTTCAATGCCTATTACAAGAAAATACAGCGAATCAGTTCTTTTAGGAATAACATCTATTGTAGGCTACTCTGAGTATATTAGAGATATTTTAGCATCATATGCTCGTCAGGGCTACTTAATACTAGTTATAACAAGGAGAGGAAGTCCTCTTTTATCGGTATTTTACGAGTTCCGAGAAAAATCATTTACAGCGTATTTAGACCCAGAAACCTCTTATCCGCGGAGCATATCTCCTACAGAGTTCACTTTACCTCCAGAAACTGCACATATTGTAAAGCTTGTTAAAACTGTAAAGTCTTTGAGTAAAACAAATGTTCTAATAATTTTTGATAACTTAACAGATATTTACGTAATGAGAGGAGATAAAAAGTCCTATGAAATAGTGAAAGAAATAAGCAGAATTCTCTCACCTGGAGATATTGTATACTTCATAGTCTATGTGAAAGCCCATGAAGAAAAGAGTATTGAGGTACTTAAGTCGCTTACAGGAACATACTTAAAGATTTAAATTAGTACTCGAAATATACTTAGTGAAGAGAGTTATTGAAAATGCGGTATTTTACGGGGTACTCGCTCTGACTGCCTCGACTATTGTTTGGCTATTTGCTCAGGGGTACATAATGCCTAGATTCACTATATCATGGGACAAACTATACATGAAAATTTTTGTCACAATGATTGTCCTAAACGCATCTATTCACATAACTATAGTCTACTTAAAAAGACCCGAATACAGGTTCTCGGAGTGGAGACTTGTACTCAAAGGGGTACTTCTCTTAACGCTCTCCACAATACTAGATTTCTGCGACGAATTAGCGACTATAAGAGAATACGGACTACTCTTTATACTTAAAATACCGCCTCTAACAGGAGCTCTTTTCCTAGCCATAGGAATATACTTGTGGCTAAAGAAAATAACACTCCGCGAACCAGTAATAACTCCTGTTTCCTCTGTTGGGACTACTATTACAGCTATTTTACTAGTACTGGCATTTGTCATAGTCAGCTTAGGAGGAGGATACGCACATCCTTCATTTAACAAGCTATTACAGGATATTTTTCCCGAGATATGCATGTTAACAGCAGTAGTCGTATGGACCTTAATGCTTTTCACGAGAGGATCAGATAACTGGTCAATTCAGCTAATAATAGACTTCTACAGACTTAGTGGACTCTTTTTCATAACTGTTCTTTCACTCTATATTCTTGAGGATTTCTACGCATATTCCCCGCTATCACTATTCTTTCTCAAGAAATCCTTTGAGATAGTTGCCCTCGGTGTACTGGTAATGGCACTAACTTGGAGTAGCTTTACGCCCTTGACTTTTCTGGCTTCAGCAAGCACTTCACATGCGAAAGTCTCGGCGGACAGAAGCATACTACTTGAAGTAGACACACCTAGTGATGCAGCAAGCATAATTAAGAGTACTCTACACGCCAAAGAATACTGCACAATAATCTTTACTAAGAAGAAAAGCCCTTTAAGAGAGAAATTAAGTGAAGAAAACTTGCCCATTATTTTCTGCTACCTAGAACCCGTAAACTACCCTAAACAAATATGTAACCGAGAATACGAAGTATCGGCTGAACAAGCACATGTAATATACTTACTTAAAAAAATGCGCAACTGTTGTCGCTACCCACTCCTGTTAGTCTTTGATAACTTAACAGATTTAGCTACAGAAAAAAGCTTAAGGAAAACATATCTAATTGCAAGAGAAATACTCTCTTTCCTCGAAGAAAAGGACAGAGCCCTCTTTATTTTGATTAAAAAAGCCCACAGCGAGTCAGAAAAAGCTCTCCTATACTCGCTCTTCGAGAAAATAGTTTCACTTTAGCCACTTCTCTAGCCAAGCTATAGACTTTCTTCCCGAAAACATATGTCCTCCGTCAAATATATCTATGTCTAGCTTGTCGCCAGCACTAAGGAAGTCATAAATCTTCTTGAGCTTTTCATAAGCCTTTATGACGTAGGACGGTGTATAAAGAGGATCTCTTTTACCGTACTCTATTAAAAGTGGTCGAGGAGCAATTAAGCCCACAATATCAGGGAAATCTGCGTACTTGAGTATGCCCGGTATATACTGGCAGGGACACTCTCCTCTCTCAATAAGCATGTCCCTAAAAGTGCTGAAGTATCCGCTTATAACAGCTACCTTTATCCTCTCATCGAGTGCACTCGTATAGGCAGTCCACGTGCCGCCCCAAGATAATCCTACACAGCCTATCTTCTCTTTATCTACGAAGGGTAGTGATTGAAGAAAATCAATAGACCTGATAGCGTCCCATACTCTCTGCCCAACCATAGTTTTACCCAGTAACAAAGATGAAGTAAACCCCCACGTACAAGTCACGCCGTCTTTTGACAATTCGCCGAAACACCTACCATCAGGTGCTAATACAACATATCCTTTTCTAGCTAGCTTAAACCCATAATCGTAGTTAAGTGGAGCGATATACTTCTGGTACTCTACTTCACTTGAACTTATTCCAACTACATCAACTTTACCTCGTCCATGACCGTGAAGCGCAAGAATACCTGGAGCTTTACCCTTAAGACCAGCTGGCTTAAGAAGATAAGCAGGAACACTGAAGTTCTCCTCAGTATCGTAGACTACTTTCTCTACAATAATACCATCCTTTTCAAAAGACTCAGTTACTTCAGGATTTAAAGGAACCTTTTCTTCAGGAAAACCTCCAAGAAGCTCTATCAACTTATTCTTAAGCTTACTTCTCCACTCCCTCCACTCCTCGAGACTCTGTGCCTTGAATCGATATAGAGGCTTATTCTGGTTCTCTAGTCTCCTCAAATATTCTAACACAGAGTAGTTTCTTTCCATGAAATTTCTTCGACGAATAAAATATTAAAGTATGCACACAACGGACTTAAAGCGAAGTGAGAAGCCTGTTGATTCCGCTAAACAGCTTCTCTAAGTCTTCTTCAGTATTATATAGATGAGGAGAAACCCTTATACCTCCTAAGCCCCCAGCACCTCGAGCAGCAGCTATCACACCTTCCTCTTTAAGCATATTTACTAGGCGGAAGTGATCTTCCATGGAGAGACCCGGTATCTTGAAAGTAGTTATACTAGACCACCTCTCCCTATCTTCAGTAAATGACACTACTTCCCATCCACGCTCAAAAACACTGTCTACTACAAGCTCCTTAAGCCTAATATTGTGTTCATGCACTCTCTCCATACCTACTTCATTGAGGAAAGCAAGAGACTCCCTAAACCCTACCACACCTAGTAGAGGAGGAGTCCCAGCCCACTCAAGTCGAGCAGCAGTCTTCTTAGGCTCAAGGAGACTCCAACAGTCTTTACTAGGGTCGAACCAGTAGTAAGACCATTTTACAGAAGGCTCCTTCATGTTGTGTAACCCGAGAGGAGGGGCATCGAGCTCATCTAAAATTCCACGCCTGACATACACGAATCCTACACCAAACCACGTTGACAAAAGCCACTTCTCTCCACCAGCCACCACGAAATCAGCTCCTACTTCCTTCACATCCAGCTTAACGGCTCCAGCGTGCTGAATAACATCTAAAACCAAGTAGGCTCCCACACTATCAGCGATCTCTCTAAGCTCTCTAAGCGGCATAAGAAAACCATTAACCCACTGGACACTACTAGCAACTATAACTCTAGTATTATCACCGACAGCCTTCTCTATATCACCTACATCATAGATTCCTCCCCTATGTCTGATAACCCTTAATTCGCAGCCAACCCTACTACAGAAAGTCTTCACAACAGACGCTACTCCAGGAAACTCTAAATCAAAACTGACTACAGCATCTCTCTTCTCCAGTCTCAGCATTCCCAGAATCTCTCTAAGCCCAGTAGTAGTCGAGACCGTAAAAAACACTTCACTTGGATCACAGTTAATAAGCCTCCTCACTTCTACTCTAGCATCTTCTAAAACCTTCTCCTCATACCCAGAATCCCTAGCACCCTTCTCGCAGAGCTCTCTCAGTATCTTGGTCACTCTCTTAACAGATACTAGAGGTACGAGGCCGTAGCCAGCAGTATTTAGGTAAACAATTCTTTTCAAGACAGGAAATTGAAGCCTCAAGTCCATTAGTTTACAATTCACCTGAAGAGAATAAAACTGTTATCTTCTGCGCAACTTAAGCCATAATATCAGTAGAGCAACCACAATGCACGGCACCAACAGTAGAAGAAAAGCAAAATTTCTTTTCACAAATAACTTAAGATCTCTTAGCCAGAAAATAGGCCGAGGCGGAATACTGGTCTTAAAATCAGTAACCTCTACTGAACTCATTGAAATAACATGCGTGCTCACAAACTTAGATAAGTCAGTTACAACAGGTTTACAGTAAGAAACATACGGCTTCTGAGCCCTCGACTTAACTGAAATTTTCCTAGCCCACATATTCCAGTACTTCCCAGACTCCTCAATAAGCGCGAATTGAGGACAAATACCGTCTTCAGCGCCACTACTTTCAAATAAGTACACATGCTTTAAAGACAGATTTAGACTTAAAGTAGCTATGAGAACATCTCTAAAATTCTTCCTTAAAGACGACGAGTAGCCTACTACAACGTATTCTCCATTTATTGAAAAAATCATGTGACCTGCTTCATAGAACTTTCCGCCGAAGCACACACCCCTAGAAATATTTCCTCCCTCCTCGACAACTACCACAAAGCAGTCGTAGTCACCGCCTCCGAAGCTAGAAGTAGCCCCGACAACAACATAGGACCCATTACACCAGATAGCCTCATGTGCAACATCATGCTCCTCTCCTCCAACCGACAGCGCCCACACAACCTCCCCCTTTAGATCAGTTCTCACTATAAAGGCGTCGTCATACCCGTACCCATAGCTCCAAGACGCCCCAGTAATTAAGTAGCCGTCGTCAAGCACAAGAACCCTATCAGCCTCATCGTAACCACCTCCACCAATAGTCTTCACCCACTCCACGTAGCCGTGCTCATTCAGCTTAACTAACATAAAGTCATTCATACCCACTCCAAAGCCCCAAGTATCTCCCACAATAAGATAGCCACCATCAGGCGCCTTGCATATTTCTCTGCCAACATCATCGTACTTCATTTCACCCAGCGCCTTAGCCCAAACAATATCGCCGCTACCACTTATCCTAAAGAAAAACAAGTCGTAGCCACCCACACCATAGCTACTAGTATAGCCAACCACAATTAGGCCGTTTTCAGCCTCTACTAAGCTCTGACCAATATCAGCCTCCTCACCACCTACAGCAAAAGCCCTCAAAACACTACCATTAAGACTAAGCTCTACTAAGAAAACATCATAGCTCCCGTTCCCATAGCTAGTAGTATACCCAATAGCCCAAATAGTGTTTTTTGAAGACAAAATACAGTCCCTAAAAGATTCGTAGCCAGAACCTCCTACAGCTACAGCCCACAAGACATGGCCATCAGGAGACAACCTCAGCACAAAACCATCATAGTTTCTCCCAACAGCCCTTGTACCAACACACACAATAGACCCATCTTCTAAAACCATACCCCTATAAACCATAAAGGATTCTGGAACACTTTTACTGAAACAAAGACATTCTAGCAACACGGCTATCATAATTAGCGCTAATACCACCAAACCTTTACCCACAAAACACCCTACGACACTCCAAGAATATAACCCTTTCGAAACACCAGAAACTCCACTAAATCACATCCTTATAGCGGCTCACAGCACAAAATCCCATACTTTCATCAAATATTCAATTCAGTGAAAACTATTCCCATTAACCACACTAGCATCTCGCAGCCTAACCTACGAAATCACGCCCCCAAAAGTCTCTTTCAAACACAGATTTATTAGCCCGCTACTTAAGTTGAGTCAAGGACTATTATTTAAAAGTAAATAATGCATATAACAAATACCCTAAATTCTGAGATGTAGAAAACTGCAATTGCTGAAGTAGAGAAAAGTGAAAAATATCGGAAGGAAGATTGAGAGCCACTTATATACTTTATGCTAAAGCATATATTTGTCTGAGTGAGAAGTTTTCACGTATGAGAAAAACCTGTTTAGTTGGAATATTAGTAGCCCTCCTAATATTAGCGCCAATAATAAGCCTCATCCACGTAACCTTTGCCGCCCCCGAAGAAGTCCCATATGGCCCCTGGGTTGACGAAATAGCTTTCTTCGAGGAAAAGGACAAGGAGAAAGCTGTAGACATGATGAAGAAGGGTGAAATGCACGTCTACTTATTCCCAATCGAAGACCCAGATCTATTCGCCAGAGTAAAGGCCTCACCTGAGCTAACCTACAAGATGTCTTTCGGACTATTCTACGAATTTACACTCAACCCAGCTGAATTTAAGGAGGGAAAAGGATTTAACCCATTCGTAAACCCACGCATAAGAGAAGCCATAAACTATATCATTGATAGAGAATATATAGCAGATGAGATCTGTAGAGGACTAGCTAAACCAAAGTGGGTATCATTCATATCTGCCTTCCCAGAATACGGTAGGTTAGCAGACGTAATCAAGCTAATAGAAGCCAAATATAGCTATAACTTTGAGAAAGGCAAAGAGATAATCTTTGAAGAAATGATGGAGATGGGCTGCGAATACAAGGACGGAAAGTGGTACTATAAGGGCCAGCCAGTAACGATAAAAGTCATCATAAGAGTTGAGGACTTCAGAAAACAGATAGGAGACTACCTCTGCGACCAGCTTGAGAAACTAGGCTTCACAGTAGAAAGGCTATACAAGACTAGAAGAGAGGCTGGAGCCTTAGTGTTCGCAGGCGACCCAACAGAAGGACTATGGCACATCTACACCGGAGGATGGGTAAGCACTGCTGTAAGCCGTGACGACAGATGGGACTTCGGATTCTTCTACACACCATTAGGCTACGGCGCCTTCATGAAGTACAGCAAGCCAGACCCAATTTTCTACGAAATCGCTGAGAGACTATGGAGAGGAGACTTCAAGAGCTGGGAGGAGAGACAGGAGCTAATGGCTAAGGCTCTAGAGCTAGCAATGAAAGACTCATTAAGAGTATGGATCGTAGACCAGATTTCACCATGGGTTAGCGTAAAGGACCTAGAGGCAGCTGCAGACCTATCTGGCGGCTTCTGGAGCGCAATCTGGTGTAGAACTGTAAGATTCAAAGATAAAGTAGGCGGAACGATCAAGGCAGCCAGCGTCGGTATATTAGTCGACCCATGGAACCCAGTGGCAGGAACCAACTGGGTATATGATGCCCTCGTGCTCTGGTGCTTAAATGACTATGCCTTCATTAGCAACCCATATACCGGTCTACCAATGCCAATAAACGTTGTAAACGCCACCGTATATGCGACTAAAGAAGTAGGCGCAACTGCTACAATGCCTTGGGTCAAGCTAGTTGTCGTCGATAAGATCGAGGCACCTGACGATGCTTGGTGGGGCTGGGACATAGAGAAGAAGAAGGTAATAACTGTCGGCGAGGCAAAGGCTATGGGTGAGATTAACGGCTACTGTAAGTGTAAGGTAGTAGTGAACTATGGATCTGTATTAGGCAAAGTTAAGTACCATGACGGAAGCGTAATGACTTTAGCCGACTGGACAGCTTTCTGGCCATTTGGATTCGAGAGAGCACTTAATAAAGATAGTCCACTCTACGACGAGTCTGCTGTACCAGGATTCAAGACTTGGAGAAAGAACTTCATTGGAAGAAGAATTATTAGCGAAGATCCACTAATAATCGAGTACTACACTAACTACACTCACCAGGAGGCTGAGTTCATTGTAAGTGGTGTAGCTGGGTGGCCTAACATTCCATGGCATGTAACCGCTATTGGTATACTTGCTGAGGAGAAGGGATTACTAGCTTTCAGCGACTATAAGGCTAAGCAGACTGCTAGGGAGTGGATGAACTACATCGGTGGGCCAAGCTTAGCAGTACTGAAGAGCTGTCTGGACGAGGCTCTTGAGACCAGTTACATACCATTCAAGGAGTTCGCCAGCCAGTACATCTCCACTGAGGAGGCTAAGAAGAGATATGAGGCTCTAAAGGCGTTCTATGAGTCTTATGGACACTTCTGGGTAGCTTCAGGACCTTACTACTTATCTCGTGTAGACTTCACTGCTCACCAGGCAGTAGTTAAGGCTTTCAGAGAGTACAGATTTAAGGCTGATAGGTTCGCTTGGCTAGCTGAGCCACCTATACCTGAGGCTACTATAGAGGTACCTGAGAGCGTAGTACCCGGTCTGAAGGCCACATTCACTGTAAAGCTGACCTATAAGGGCAAGCCTTATCCATCTGAGAGAATTGACTTCGTCAAGTACTTAGTTCTAGACGCTAAGGGCAACCTAATAACTAAGGGCGAGGCGAAGTTTGTTGAGGAAGGTAAGTACGAGATAACTCTAGACAGCAAGACCACTGGTGCAATGACTCCAGGTACATACACATTGATGATTGTGGCTGCCAGCAAGGATGTCGCTCTGCCTGCAATGCCAACTAAGGAGTTCGTAGTGATTCCAGCTATTGAGTACTTCCAGACACTGCTAGAGTCCACTAAGAAGGCACTTGAGTCAAGAATAGGTGGACTAGAGACCAGCGTGTCATCGCTTGAAAGCAACGTCAAGTCAATACAGGCTTCAATAGGACAGTTAACGACTCTCGCTGGACTGTCGCTAGTATTGACACTAGTGGCTCTTGGCCTAGCAGCATTCGCGTTACTTAAAGCGAAAAAGCCTGCTGAAAAGAAGGAGTAAAGTTATAAATTTTTATTTCTTTTTTACATAGTTTTTGCTGAATTCCTCTTTTTATTCACTCGAACTTGATACAATCCATGCTTTACTATCTGAATGGTTGGACTGTATTTTACAGCGAAAAAATTTTATAAAGGATAGACTGTTGTTTTAGGAGTAGGCAGGGGGTAGTAATGAAAATTGCGAAGGGCCCGGTATTGTGGGTTGTTAGAAGAGCTATAATACTATACTTGACAGTTGTTCTAGCGATATACATTACTATTATAGTGGCGAACATGGGCGGCTTTGTCGATGAGATTATTAAGGCTCAGCTTCTCGAAGATATTACTTATCAGGTGAAGCGTGACCCTGAGTATAGGCACTTGCCTCCAGAGGAACTTGATAAAATTATTAGAGAGAAATATAGGCTTGCGCTGAAGATGAGAGGTCTCGACACGCCATTCATTATCAGGAGCTTCGTCTACTTAAAAGATGGTCTTACCTTAGAAATGGGGAGAGCCTTATACTTAACTAGCGACTCTGGATCTAGACAAGTTAAACTAATTCTATTAGAAAGACTCCCCGCTACAGTACTACTATTCACTACTGCTATGCTCATTAACTTCTTTACTCACTTACTTGGAGGACTCTACTTGTCGAGACATTATGGCAGTAAATTAGATAAGATTGTTATTGCTTTAGCGCCTACCTCAGTTATCCCGGGCTGGGTCTACGGCATCTTCCTTATACTGATCTTCGCCTCGTGGATGAGAAGTGTATTTGGATGGGGCCTACCTTACGGCGGCTTTGTCGATGTTCCTCCGCCAGAAGACCCTATTCAGTACGCCCTAAGTGTCAGTAAGCATATGATTTTGCCGCTTTTATCATGGTTCATCTCAGGGCTTTTCATGGGCCTTTATGGAAGCAGGACTTTCTTCCTGATATTCTCTACTGAAGACTACGTTACTGTAGCTAAAGCGAAGGGTCTTCCAGCGAGGCTCATCGAGTGGAGGTATATTTTGAGACCTACTCTGCCTCCAATTATAACTAGCTTCGCTCTAGGACTCATTGGATCATGGGGAGGTGCTATCATTACTGAAACTGTGTTCAACTGGCCTGGACTAGGACAAGTGGCTTACGCAGCCATTCAGGCTATGGACACACCTGTTCTAGTGGGATTCACTATTATCTACGCCTACCTGTTGATGATAACTGTACTCATATTGGATATAGTTTACTGCATAGTTGATCCTAGAATTAGGGCCCAATTTAGGTGATAAAATATGAGTACAGTTGCAGGTGGAGAGTTTAGTGCGAAGGCGATTATTAAGGAACTCCTCAGCTATAAGTCTGGGCTCCTAGGAGTAGGAATACTGCTTGTTCTCACAGCTCTATCTATCTACATTGTGGTAGCGATTCCTTATAACAAGGCTATTGAAATGTGGAGAGGCAGTGAGAAGTACTGGATTGATGTCCCGAGGTATGCTCAGCCTGTCTGGATTAAGTATTTTGTTGGGAAGAATCTGCCAGAGACTATTATAATAGATAGCAGGAAAGGTCCAGGTGTCGGTATATATAAGGCTATTACACCGATACACGGCACTGACTTCAAGCAAGTTGAAATAGTACTTTCATTTGAGTATAACTACGATGATTTTCCAAGTGAGGTGAATTTATTCTTCTATGCTAAGAACTACACTAGCCCACCCCTAGTCAAAATTTACTGGGAGAAGCCTGATGGTCAAAAGATTCTGCTTAAAACATATGCTATAAAGAAACCTGATGCTATTCTATTTATCACTATTGATGAAGAGATCACGAGGACCCTTGAAAACTTCATGTACAGCGTGACGAAGAAAGAAACCGAAGAATATATTCCGCCCCAAGCTATTCTCTTCGCAGTTGACGATGAGAGTATGGCTAGTATGAAGACCATTAAGGTTCTGAAAAGTGGTAGTAAATACTATAGGCTAATTATTAAGGGTATTATGCAGGGTAAGGACGCTGATATAGATGCTAAACTTGTCGTATACGGTAAGGTATATGGCTGGGCTGGAACAGACCACTTGCGTAGAGATATAGGCTTAGCACTATTGTGGGGTATTCCTGTAGCTATTTCGTTCGGGCTCTCAGCCTCATTAATCACATCAATTCTCCACTTAATTATAGCTACTATTAGTGGCTACTACGGCGGCATAGTAGACTCTATTATTCAGCGTATGACTGAGATCTACATGATTATACCGTTCCTACCGTTCCTCATTATTATCTCGGCATTCTACAAGATCGATATAGTGATACTGCTGGTCGTAGTAATCGTCTTGAGCATCTTCAGCGGAGGTATTAAGTCGACAAGAGCTCTTGTGATGCAGATTAAGTCATATCCGTATATAGAGGCTGCCAAGGCTTATGGAGCCAGCGACCTCAGAATTATCTTAATGTACATTATTCCGAAGATTCTGCCTCCTCTGATACCTGGACTCATCGGAGCAGTGCCTGGCTTCGTGTTCCTAGAGGCTGGTCTGTCGTTCCTCGGGCTCGGCGACCCGTATCTGCCGACTTGGGGCAAGGTCATTAACGACGCCTACTCCAACGGCGCTATGTATAAGGGCTACTGGTGGTGGCTGACACTTCCCTCGCTGATGCTGATAATAACTTCTATTGCGTTCGCGCTTATAGGCTTCGCTTTAGACAAGATAGTTAACCCGAAGCTTAGAGAACTATAGAGGTGGTATAGATGCCAGCTGTCCTTGAAGTTAAGGACCTGATCCTGTACTACAGGACTAGGAGAGGTGTAGTTAGAGCAGTAGACAAGATATCCTTTATACTTGAAAAGGGGCAGACTCTCGCAATTGTCGGGGAATCAGGATGCGGTAAGTCATCTACGGCTAACGCTATTTTCAGACTACTTCCAAGAAACGTCCATAGGTACGAAGGCCAGGTTCTAATAAACGGAGAAGACACTATGAAGCTTGACGACGAGACCTATAGGAAGAAGATTAGGTGGCAGAAGATCTCCATGGTCTTTCAGGGCGCCATGAACTCCTTGAATCCCGTTCTCAAGGTAGGTTTTCAGATAGCTGAGCCTCTAATGATCCACAAGGGTGTCGATAAGAAAGAGGCTATTGAAAAGGCTAAGGAGGCTCTGAAGCTAGTGGGAATACACCCATCTTTCGTAGAGAGATACCCCTTTGAGCTTAGCGGAGGAATGAAGCAGAGAGTATGTATTGCTATGGCTTTGATAACTGAGCCAGAGATAGTTATCCTAGATGAGCCTACCTCAGCTCTCGATGTCATTACTCAAGCTAACATAATGAACCTCCTCAAGAAGCTCCAGTGGGAGAAGAATTTAAGCTATATATTCATTACACACGACATTCCTCTCACAAGTGAGCTAGCTGACTACGTCGCGGTAATGTATGCTGGACAGATAGTTGAGCTGTCTCCAGCAGCTGCTTTCTACAAGGAGCCGAAGCACCCGTATGCATTTAGACTGATGGCTAGTGTACCGACGCTTAGGTCTAGAAAGGAGCTAGACTTCATTCCAGGGCGTCCACCCGACTTAGCTAAGCCTCCTCCTGGCTGTAGATTCCACCCAAGGTGTCGGAGAGCAATGGATATTTGTAAGAAAGAGGAGCCTCCGGTAGTTGAGATTGCTCCTGGTCACTATGTTAAATGCTGGCTTTATGCTAAATAAGAGGTGGTGATATATGGCTAAGCTACTTGAGATTAAGGGTCTGAAGAAATACTTTGAGATAAAGAAAGGATTTTTCTCAAAGCCTGTTTTCCTAAAGGCTGTAGACGGAGTATCTTTAGAAATAAAGAAAGGAGAAGCAGTATCTATTGTCGGAGAGTCAGGGTGCGGCAAGACTACTTTAGGTAAGACAATATTGAGGCTGTATGAGCCTACTGGAGGGAAAATAGTTTTCGAGGGTAGAGATATAACACATGAAGAAGCGAAAAACCTCATGTGGTATAGGAGAGCAGCTTCACTAGTCCAGCAAGATCCCTATGGAAGTCTTCCCTCCTTTTTCACTATATACAAGATCCTAGAAGAGCCTCTGATAATACACAAGGTAGGGACTAAGGAGGAGCGCCGCGAGATGATATACAAGGCTCTTGAAGCAGTTAAGCTCACTCCAGTAGACTTCTTTGCATCCAAGTATCCGCACATGTTGAGTGGAGGACAGATGCAGAGAGTATGCCTAGCTAGAGCAATTATACTGAAGCCGAAGTTTATTGTAGCTGACGAGCCCGTCTCAATGCTCGACGCTTCCGTGAGAATAGAGATTCTAAAGCTCATGAGAGAGCTTCAGGAAAAAATGGGCGTCTCATTCATATACATTACACATGATCTAGCTACTACAAGGTACTTCTCAGAGAAACTAATGATAATGTATGCTGGAAAAGCTGTTGAGAAAGGACCTATAGAGAAAGTTATAGCTGACCCCCTGCACCCATACACTGAGGCTCTACTAAACGCTATTCCTGACCCAGAGCCTGAAAACAGGAAGAAAATAAGACATGTGCCTCCAGGAGAGCCACCCAACTTAGTTAATCCTCCTCCTGGCTGTAGATTCCACCCAAGGTGTCCTAGAGCAATGGATATCTGCAGAGAGAAAGAGCCTCCTGAAGTGAAAATCGGTGATCGAACTGTCGCCTGCTGGCTCTACAGCGAAAAGTAGGAGAAATCTTTTAAAAATCATTATTTTAAGTAGTTTTATTTTTATTTTATCACAAATAGCTCTCGTATACTCCATGTATTCTTTTCAGAGAAGATACTTATTAGAGAAGAAAGTCGACGACTTTATCCAAGGAAAAGAAACCTATAAAATACCTGTAAATGAACTAGATGTGACTAGAGTCTGGTACACTGTTCTTGTTAAATCTAATTCACCCCTCGATATTGAAGTAATTATTTTTACTAGAGAAAATGAGAGTGTGTACTATAGGGGATTTTCTATAATAGAGACCGAGAGACTACTAGAAGACAGTATTCCTTTATATGCTGACCTCGACTCTATTGAGATAACTGTGAGCTGTTCTACTGGAGCAGATGTATCGCTTAGAGTAAAGATTATGTATAGTAAGATAAGACCATACCATTACTGGTTGGCGATCTTAGCTTCTATTCTTAGTTTAGTCTCTCTATTTTTCCTTCTCGTATCGTCGTATAAGTACATAATGGAGAGAGAAGTAGAGAAGAGGATGAAGAAAAGAAGAGTCGTAGAGCTAGACTAATATCTTCCCTAGTACTTTAAGATACTCTGAGAGAATTTTAAGCTACCTCAAGTGAAAAAGTGAGAGGATCTAGTACTAGTGCCTGTTCCATTAGCTCTTCGAGTTCTCGACTATTCCCTCTACTAGGAGCAAGTATTTCTCTGAGTACAGTCTCAGAATAGCACTTACTCCTCTAGGTAGATCGACTCGTAATCCCTCTATTTTCCACCGTGGACTAGTGCTGAACCTTCTACAACTAGTTCGCTGGTAGTCTGCTTAAATCCTTTATTAGGTATGTTGACGGCTAGAAGTAACACTTCCCTGCAGTTTGTGAAAAAGAGGTTATATCAAGCACATACTCTCCGGAAAGCTTTACTTCTTCTCCCTTCACGACAGCCGATATTTCTGTGAAAAGTTTTTCTTACTCTTTACTAAGTGTTCGCTCAGCTTTATTTTAGTAAAACCTAGATTCCGATTACTTGCTTAAGTACTGCACTGTGCCGGAGAGGCTTTTACTCGTGCTTCCAGAGCTTCAAGTCCTCCTACTCTAATAGTATATATGACGAGGTCTGCTCCTTCTACTGCTCCTCTCAAATCTGTAGTCGCTTCTACTCTTAGGTTTCTTCTCTTTCTGTTAAGTACACTGACTGCAGCTGATTTGACTACTCTCACTCTTTCTTCACTTAGATCCATTAAGGCAGAGAATATTATCCCACAGGTCGTTTACTCGAAAAAGTCTCCTAGAAGACTTAGTGTAAAGTGGCTTCTGGCTCCTATTAGAGTTATTTTAACTACGGTTATTCAGCCTTCCTCTAAATAAAAGAGTGTAGAGTGGCTGGGAGAAAGAGATAAAGTTTTGGCTGCTAACTACTATTTGGTTGAAGTGGGGTTTGATCCAGTTAAGTACGCGGAGGCATTGAAGAAGATAGTGACGCGGGGCGTTGAGCGCAAGTACTATAGAGTTGCTAGAGGAGGTCGATGGTACGGTGGTATTGCTACAGCAGACTGTGTGGGCTGTAATCTCAAGTGTGTTTTTTGCTGGAGCGGCGCTCCTCGAGACCACCCGGAGAGGATAGGTAGGTTCTATACGCCTGAGTATATTTTCATGAAGCTTGATAGGTGTGCTTCTAGGAGAGGGTATCGGCAGCTCAGAGTGAGTGGGAATGAGCCTACTATTGGGAGAGAACACTTGATTAGACTGCTTGAGCTTGTAGAGGAGTCGGGAAAGTACTTGTTCATCCTGGAAACTAATGGAATATTGATAGGCTACGATAAGTCTTATGCGAGAGACTTGTCTAGGTTCAGCTGTATTCACGTGAGAGTGTCTATTAAAGGCTGTACTCCTCAAGAGTTCTCTATGCTGACTGGTGCTGAGCCAGAGTTCTTCGAG
>QMSB01000039.1 GCA_003650815.1 Thermoprotei archaeon
GCTTTAAGATATATGCTATCTCCTCAGTGCATGCAGCCACTCCGTCTTCTTTGGCTAAAACTACTGCTTCGCAGAAAACATTACCAGGTATTAGCTCTGATGTAGCATCCCAGAAGGGTATGTCTTCAGCTAGCCACTCTAGAAACTTGCGGTAGACTATCTCTTCGACCATGGTATCTCGACCCCTAAGAGCTCGAAGCTTCTTTCTAAAGCAGATCGAGCTTTATCAGCTATCTTCCTGTCTACAGATACTACGTATTTTTCTTCAAGCAAGGCTCGGAGAATTTTCTCTAAAGTTATTTTCTTCATGTCCTCGCATACTGCTTCGAGTGTAGCTGGGTAAGCTTTCTTCGAAGGATACTCTTTCCTTATTTTATGTAGTAAGCCTACTTCTGTTCCAATAACATATTCTTCTGTATTTAGAGATCCTACTGCTTTGACCATCTGGCTTGTGCTTCCAATAAAGTCTGCTAGTTTCCTTACTTCCGGTGTACACTCAGGATGAACAAGTATTTTTGCTTGAGGATATTTTTCTCGAGCTGCTTTAATGCAGTCGACTGTTATCTTCATATGGACTGGACAGTGGCTGTCGGGTGGAATAGGAATGACTGTTTTCCCTGTCTGCTCGGCTATATATGACGCGAGATTTCTATCGGGCCCAAAGAGGACAGTTTCTGCGTCTAACTGAGAAACTATCTTAACAGCACTACTGCTCGTTACAACATAGTTTGCTTTAGCTTTAGTAGAAGCCAGCGAGTTAACGTAGACTACGAGTGGTGCTTTAGGGTGTTTTCTGCGGTAGTAGTCTACTATCTCAGGTGTAAGCTGGTGTGCTAAAGGACAAGTAGATTCTTTCTCAGGATGTAATACTTTTTTCTCGGGATTCAGTATAGCTGCTTGCTCTGCCATAAAGTCTACTCCAGCAAAAACTATTACTTCAGCTTCAGTCTTCATAGCTTTAATAGAAAGCTCTAAGCTATCACCTGTGAAATCAGCTGTATCTTGTACTTCAGGTCTTTGGTAGTTGTGAGCTAAGATAACAGCATTCTTCTTACGCAGTAAATACTTAATTTCGTCCTCTAGCATGCTATCTTTATTCTTTCTGAAAGCTAGTATATAAGAAAAGTTTTATTGGCAAATATTGCTTTTACATACGAGAGGTGACGGCAATAAGTGATGAAATACGCAAGCTAGGAGTAATTACTTCTCCAGCAGATTCAAGTATGGTTTCTCTAGTTATTAGACTAGCTAAGCTCACTGGATTTAATGTAGAACCTCTCGAAATAGAGCACTTGAGTTCTTTAAGCGACGTAGATGCTTTAGTGATTATAGGCACTGACAGAGTTCTTTTAGATGCCTTACAGGTACTCGGAGAAAAAATTAAACCTATTCTTGGCATAAGTCCACCAGAATACGTTAGCTTCCTTATGCCTGTTTCTTTTAATGAAATTGATAGATGTTTATCTGCTTTAGCTAAGAAACAGTATAAGATAGTAAAATACACTAGGATTAAAGGCAAAGTCGATCAAAAGGAAGTAGTATATGCTTTAAATGAAATAGCTATTTTCTCCTCTAAAAGTGCTATTCTAATAGAATACGAATTGCTTATTAACGGTGAGCACGTATGGCGTGATCGGTCAGACGGCATAATAGTTGCTACACCTGTAGGCTCTACTGCTTACGCTTTCTCGGCTGGAGGACCAATAATAATGGAAAATACACCTGTGCTAGAAATAGTGCCTGTAAATAGTCTTGATCCTCTTAAGAAACCTTTAGTCATTAAAGATACCTCTAAAATAGTTATTAGAGATATTTCTAGCAGACATCCTTGTGAAATAATAGCTGATGGCTGCAAGAGAGTTAAAGTAAAGAAGAAAGTTGAGATAACGAAGGCAAAGACTCCTGTTCCTGTAATTAAGATAACTGCTACCTCGATAACTAAGGAGAGTCTCGAGAAAAAGTATGCTCTTATTAAGGAAATACAGGAGATACCGCCTAGCGCTAAGTATATTCTTAAGGTACTTGAAGCCGAAGGTCCTTTGTCGGTTAAAGAAATCGCTGAGAAAACTCTACTTTCGCCTCGAACAGTAAGGTATTCTTTAGCACTCTTGATTAAAAGAGGACTTGTAAAGAAGTTAGTCGACTTAAGAGATACTCGCCAAACATACTATGAGGCTGTTACATCGCCTTGGAAAAATGAAGTTAAGTCTATTAGGGAGAAGTTAGAGCACTTTAAGCTCAATTCCCGTTAGCTCTGAGAATAATTTCAGTTCTCTAGTGTAGTCTCCATATACCATCGCGTGATGAAAAGTATAAGCGTTGTCCGCTATTTCTCTAACATTTCTGACTTTTATCCATGCAGAAAACCTGCAGTGAATAGTATCTTCTACCTTCAGTATCTTTCCCTTAATGGCGATCATTTCGCTTAAATCAGGACTTATTCTCAGCAAGGTTACATCACTGTTTGTTTTCAGAGGAACATATGCTGTCGCGCCCTTACCCATATTGTGGTAATCTTCAAGAGCCCACTTGCTTTTAACACCCATGGTTAGCGGAATCACGTCGTGTGTTAATCTCACAACATTAGTTTTCAGACTTTCTTCAATATCCTTGATTTTTGTTTCAGATGGAGGGAAGCCTGGGCCAGGCCACGGTCTGAACAAGTATATGTTTCCCATGAGCACCGGGCTCCTTGAAATAAAGCTCAGTATCATCATTGAGAGAGCCACATTTATGTCTGCTTCGCAGCCAGCTACAATACCTTCATCTATGAACTTAGCTAGAGCAATGCACGGTGGGATAAATTTCTTACTGAAAAGGTCTTCGAGACAATTTATTGTAAAAGCATTAGCTTTTCTTTCCTCGAGAATATCTTTAATCGCTAAGTAAAGCTTAGCTACTCCTTCAAGTGCTTCTCTATTGAAATTAATAAAAAGGTCTCTCCACTCAGCGAGAGTCTTTTCTAAACGCTCAGCGTCAATACGCTCTGCTTTCTCTAGCAAGTAGTCTACTGAAATGTTTTCGGTAACTAACCCTAGTTTTCTCTCTATTTCTTCAAGACACCACTGTGAAGCAACATTTGGTGCAGGTATTCTCCCGAAAACTATTAGCTTACTTGCTTTAAACGCATTGACTGCTGAAATCACCTTAACTACACGCTTATGTTCCTCTGGCCCTATAGGTGTGATTACCCTAACTCCCCAGTGTTTTAAGAAACCTCTAATATCCCACGAGGCTGCATGACAGTAGCCTCGCTCATCCCATATTATGACTGGTACTTTTAGCCAAGAGAGTCTCCGATAAATATACCTTCTACCGTGAGCCCAGAGAATAATAGCGTCTACTTTCCTGTCAATATTGAAAGGCAGTAGCCTAGCCTCATACTCTGACGTAACGACAATAGGCTCCAGCAGCTCTTCAGTACTATAAACGCTTTTAAGCTCTTCCATAAACTTCTCTTTGAGCTTCTCGGACTCTTCTTTTGAAGCTCCTATGCTAAAGACGATAGGTTGAAGTACTGCTTTAATGCCATAGAAGCCTCTACTTAGATCGATTATCATTCTCTCTTTAAGTAAGCTTAAAGTAAGTATATAACACTAAGCCTTATACAGATTAAGGTTACTTACTGTAATTACATAGTAGTCAAGCTATGTTTGAGGTTTAATGTCTTATGCGTGAAAATCACATATATGTATGTGATCTTGCATCAGTATTGCTGCTTCCCCATAAATTTTCTTCATTTCCTCTATCTTAAGGAGGTCTTGAGGCTTCCCTATCTTAAACAACTTCCTGTTTAACAGTATAATAGTATCTGTATACGGTAGTAGCAGCTCTGGATCATGACAAGTAGATAAAATAAGCTTAGTCTCGCTCAGCTTAGCTATAACCTGTACTAAGTCTATTCTCCCCGCAGGGTCTACTGCCGAGAAAGGCTCATCCATTACCAGTATAGGTGGGTCATGTACTAGTGCTCTTGCTAAAAGTACTCTCTGTCTCTGACCTCCTGAGAGATGCCAGAAGTTTTTCTTCCAAGCCTCTCTAGAGAGACCTACTGTGCTCAAGACTTCCTCTATTCTTTTTCTATCATCTACACCGACAAATAGTCTAGGCCACTTCTTTTTATGCATTAAGAGACTAGACTCTACTAGCTCCCATGCTGTAATAGGATATTTTGAGAAGTACGTAGTGAAGAGCTGTGGAAGATAGCCTACATAGACTCCAGCTTTCTCAGGATCTCCTGTGACTTCTTCATCGTTAATAAATACTCTTCCACTCATAGGATGCAGTAAGCCTAAAATAGCTTTGAGGAGAGTAGTTTTTCCAGCTCCATTAGGTCCAAGTATCTGTACTAGTGCAGGCCCCCTCAGCTCAAAGCTTATATTCTCTATTACTGGTTCGTCTCCGTACCCGGCAGTAAGATCCTCTACGACTATCTTGTGCATACTCTCCGTTAGGCTTATTAATATCTGTGCACATATAAATTTACCGACAATGATCAAGCTAGAGAAAATACTTTTACTAATAAGCTTGATTTTCCTCCCCTTACCTCTGATTACAGTAAGCTCTCAGACTCGAGGAGCACTCATTGTAGTGACTTTTCCTAACTTAGTTGATGATGTTAAGTTAGTGGCGTCTAGTGAAGACAAAGTAGTATCCTTAGTACCCTTAGGCACAGATCCTCATCAATACCAGCTGACTACAGAAGACATACAGCTCCTACAGACAGCAGACCTTATAGTTTCAACAGGACATACTTTCTTTGAAGTAGACATCAAAAATAAAGTAGAGAGAAAAATAATTAAATCCAGATTAATAGAGATAATAAGAATCAGTGGAGTAGAAATATACGATAACCCGGCTCTAGGTCAGCCAAATTACCATATGCCTATATATGATCCTGAAAACTATAAAGTATTTATTCTTCACATAGCAGAAATCTTAGCTGAAATAAATCCTAGCAATGCTAAGGTCTACTTAAATAGAGCAAATACTATTGTCAGTAAAATAGATTACATTCTAAAAACTACCCCTAGACTCAATGTAGTTGCTGCAGCAGACTACCCCTTTACACAGTATGCTGTATCGTGGCTAGGAGTTAAGATAAAATATCTTGTAGTGAAAGAAGCTGGAGTTTCAGCTACTCCTGCAGACTTAGAGAAACTTGAAGAAGCTATTAAGAAGAATGAAGTAAAACTACTAGTAGTTTCTGAGCCAGTTAAGCTCCCTGCATCAAAACTACTTAAATCACTTGCTGAGAAATACGGAGTCCCTGTTATAAAAGTACCTACACCCTTTTCTCCAGGCAGTCTTTATAGTAAATTAAAATATATTGCGGAGCAGGCGTCTCTATTAGTACATGAGATCAATAGATCATCTAAGCAGCAGTATACTAGTAAGCCTCTCGTGCTCAACGTAGCTGCTGGTATAGTATCACTCAGCATTATCGTTACTCTATTCGCTCTATACTTGAGGGTGAGAGAGTGAGTATTAAAAACATTCTATTAATTCTACTAGTTATCCTAATAGGAGCAGAAGCCATCCTCTTAAGTTTATTAACTGAAATACGGTGGGTTTTAGTCTTATCGGCTGCTGCAATAGCATACGGATTCTTGAGCACTATTGTTGCTGCTAGAAAACTGTTCTTCTTAGCTAGTGCCTCACCTCACTCAGCTCTACTAGCTGTAGTCTTAGCTATTCCCTTAGCAAGACTTTCTCCTATAGGAGACGAGTACTCGTGGGCAGTAATCATAGGGACTCTACTGGTCTACGCCATAGGCTATGCTATTCACAGAGGAGTAGACCCTGATACTGCTACAGCTACTTTCGTGGCCTTAACAGCTTCTTTAAGTGTTATTTCAATATACTTTGTTTTAACAAACTTCCCTCTAGAGGCTGATATCATGGATATTATTGTCGGAGATCCTCTTCTAGCAGGCTGGAATGAAACACTCTACGCCCTAGTGGTAGCAGGACTAACCGCTATAGCTGTAACTATGACCTACAGAGAGCAAGTGTGCCTAGGTATTGATAGAGACTCCGTTAAATTATCAGGTATTAGAACAGCTTACTACGACGCCTTGACATTTGCTCTACTTGCAGTAACCACTGTCGCTTTAATAAAAATAGTTGGCTTTGTTCTAGAACACGTTCTCTTACTGCTACCAGCTGCTATAAGCTCAAGTGTTTCCAACAGCTCCCGTGAATCAATACTTATAAGCGTCACTTCTAGTCTATCAGCTAGCCTCGTAGGACTATATCTATCTACACTAGTAAACCTAGCACCAGCTGGAGTCACAGGACTAGTATTGATGCTAATATATGTTATGGCTTTAGCAGCTAAAAGAAGGAGGGTGACTCTATGAGAAGAAGATTCGGAATATCTATTTCTAGAGAACTAGCAGATAATCTAGATTCCTTAGCTAAAGCCCTTGAGACAGATAGGTCTAGTATAGTTGAGAACGCTATAAGAGAGTATATTCACGACCACTTACACTACTTAACTCCACATGAGTGTACAGGAGTAATGATCCTATATAGGGTCTGTAGGCAGGGAGAATGGTTTACCATAATAGACAAGTATAGAGACATAGTCGTGTCTTATACACATGTTCATAAGGAAGGCGTCTGTATAGAGATACTTGTGGTCTCGGGACATTCGGAAAAAATAGCTGAATTACATAAAGAACTCGGAAAACTAGGCATAAAAGCGAGATATCTTCCAATATCGTATCTCTGTCTTAAAGAGAAGTCTTAGCTGGCTCTACTCTATGAGGAAGCCTTGGAGCATAGGGATACGGTATGTACTCTACTCCAGGTCTCACAGGCATTGCCTGCGGGTAGAGTCTCATAAGCTCATATACTTCTGGTGGAATCTCTGTCTTAATATTTAAGCCAAGCTCTCTAGCTTTATTTACAGTAATTGGGTAGTCGTGAGTCCAGTAGCCTCCTGTAAGCCTCTTAGCTAGCTTTAATGCCTTCTCTTCGCCTAGCCTATCTTTAACTAAACTTACTATCAGCTCCTGTAATTGTCTAATAGCTTTCTCAGCTACATCTGCTAAGAGAAGAGTCTCGTCTGACACTTTTTCAGGTCCTTTTTCTTTAACTACCTTTAGTAGAGAAGGGGCTGGAACCGCTAATCCAGGTTTAATTGATAACTGAGGGTCAAGCGGGCCTAGAACTGCGTGAGGATCCATCCAGATTTCGTCAGCAGCTAAAGCTATTAGTGTACCACCGCTCATTGCGTAGTGAGGAATTATAACTATTTTTTTAGCTGGATGACTTTTAAGCGCCTGAGCTATTTGAGCTGCTGCGAGTACTAGTCCTCCTGGAGTATGAAGTATTAGTGCTATAGGCATGTCTGGTGGAGTTGTTCTAATAGCTCTAAGTACTTCCTCTGAGTCCTCTATGTCAATGAAGCGGTAGAGTGGTATTCCTAGGAAACTTACTCTTTCTTGTCTGTGAATAAGTGTTATGAAACGCATTCTGTACTTATCTTCAAGTCTCTTCAAGATAGATAATCTCATTCCTAGAATTCTTCTGAACCTCATTTGAGGCTCAAGTACTATTACCAGTAGTAGGAGCCAGAATAGAAGTGCTATAGGGTCTATCACAGAAATATCTTGTATCTAAAATATATAGAGTTTCCCTATCAAATTGAAGGAATTTAGCTGGGAAGGCTTATATTTTCTATAGGAACTTTATCAACATGGATTTGCTGAAAATAAAGCCTGTATTTGTGTCTTATGAGAGAGGCTTCTTTAGATCACTCCCCTCTAGAGAGAGCTTAGAGAAGGAAGTAGAGAAAAGATACTCTAAGCTGAAAAAAGAGTTCCCCGAAGTAGTGTTCTTAAAACCCTCTCTAGTCACTAGCTATAGGGACCTCGAGGTACTTAGAGAAGAGCTTACTTACAGTACTGACGCTATTTTAGTCGAGAGACTTGGAGGTATAGCCCATAAGATAATGGCTGACATAGGGCTTATTGGTCCTCCGCTCATAATGGTTGGCGGAGGTGTTTTAAATCATGATATAGTTGCTTATCTCAGAGCTAGAGGCGTGGAAGCACATGCTCCTATCGACGAAAATGATTTAAGGAAACTTTTCCGGAGACTAGCTGTTAGGAAGAAAATGAGACTTACTAGAGTCCTCGTGGTCTCATCCAAGGCACTCCCCTCATTTTCTGCCTTAAGCTCTGCCTACAACCTAGATTTAATGAAACTTAAGTTAGGTGTAGACTATGAGTGGATTAGCAGTGAAGAACTACTGTCTCAAATGACTTCTGTAAGTGACGATAAGGCGCGAGAGATAGTAAATAAGCTTGCTAGTCAGGCTAGTAAGATAAAGGTAGATGAAGAAAACTTACTTAGATCTATTAAGCTGTATATAGCTCTAAAGGAGCTAATGACTAAGTACTACTGTAATGCCGTCACTGTAGACTGCGCGGAACCAATATACTATGAATATAGAGTCACTCCCTGCCTAGCCTTCACTCTACTCAAGGATGAGAAAATACCTGCCTCATGTGAAGCAGACTTAAGCGCGTTAATAGCTATGGCTATGCTCATGTATATTTCAGAAAAACCAGCCTTTATGGGAAACCTTTGGCTACACAGCGCCGAAAACGATCTAATGAGGTATTCTCACGATGTTCCTCCAACAAAAATTTTCGGTGAAAGAGTAGAGCGCTATGAACTTCATGACTTCCATAATAAGGGCTATGGTGCAACTGTTTACGTTGAAGTACCTCCTAAAACAGACATAACTCTCGCTAGAGTAAACTCGTATTTCACGAAAATACTCATTATTAAAGGTACTGTAGAGTCTTCTCTTGAAGGAGCAGGCTGTAGAGAAACTCTTGAAGTAAGCGTCAGGAATGCTGTCGAATTAACTAAGAAAATCTCATGGTACGGCCATCACTTCTCCGCAGTCCTAGGAGACTACACGAGAGAGCTAAGTGAAGTCGCTGAATTAATGGGGATCAGCGTTGAACTTCACCTTTAATAGACATTAAAGACGTTACATGCAGAATAACTAAATATTCTTCTATTTTCACCAACTCATACTATAATTTATTTAGCTAAATAGTATTTTTTCACCCTAAACAAAAAATTTAAATAGTTTTATGGAGAAAGACACATGAGTTTGATGTCCTATAAAAATATTAATAAGAAATGTCCCACGGGAATAAAAGAACTCGACCATATTCTTGGAGGAGGATTTGACAGAGGCTCCATAGTACTTCTAGCAGGGCACCCAGGAGCCGGTAAAAGTACTTTCGCTGCACAGTTCGTTTACAAAGGAGCATCCGAGTATGGTGAGCCAGGAGTTTATGTAAGCTTTTCTGAAAGCAAGAAAGAGTTTTACGAACACATGAAAGCCTTCGGATTCGATTTCGATAAATTGGAGAAAAAGAATATATTTAAATTTCTTTCAATGATAAGTATAGCTGATGAGAAAATTGTAGGAAGTATAATAAACAATATTTATGGTGCAGTAGAAGAGATTAGAGCGAAACGCCTTGTAATAGATTCTATAACATCTATGCTCGAAGCATTTACTCTAAAAGAAGCAAGAGCATTCCTGCACGCCAATGTGTTGCTCGGGCTAAAACCCTATGGTATAACTACGCTTCTCATAGCTGATCTCCCATGGGGTAAAGAGACTATTGGGCACGGATTCGAAGAGTTTCTAGCAGACGCTATTATAGTGCTGAAGCTTGATGAAAAACGCGGACTCACTAGACGAATACTAGAAATAAGGAAAAATAGGGGCGCACCTACTCCCCGAGTATCATACGACTTTGTGATCACTAATGAAGGAATAAAGCTCTACGTACCTCTCGAAGCAAGCCTCTCAGGAGGATTCACCAAAGAAAGAGCTCCGACAGGAATTCCTGAACTAGATGAAATGCTCGGCGGAGGAATTTTAAAGGGATCAGTAGTCTTAATAAGCGGACCATCGGGAACAGGCAAGACCTTAATTTCCTTAAACTTTGCAATAGAAGGAGCTCGTAGGGGCGAAAGAGTAGTCTATATAAGTTTTGAAGAACCTCGTAATCAGCTAAAAACAGCTATTAGAAACATGGGTGTTAACCTAGAGGAGCTAGAAAAGTATCTTTATATATACTCTCTAAGTCCTAGACTATTTACGCCCGCCGCCCTTTACAGCTTCTATGATAAGCTCTTAGAAAAACACAAGCCTTCTCGAGTAGTAATAGACGGTGCTTATGCTCTAGCCAGACACTACGAGGAAGAGGAGTATTTAGAACTTATAAGAAACATTAGTCTTCTGTCGAAAGCCCACAGAGTGACCTTAGTGGTTACAGCACTATCAAACATAATATCGCTTGAAGAAGTTGGTATAAGCACTATTGCTGACGTCTTGATAGCCTTATGGTTTGATATTAGTGGAGGATACATTAGGAAAAAGATAGCTATATTGAAGCAGAGAGGAAGCTGGCACGACGCTAGGCAAAAAGAACTAGTCATAGAAGATGGAAAGGTGAAAATTATATGAATGTAGAAGAAGCAAAGAAATTAATTAAGGGAGCTCTAGAATCTATTGCTCCTACACTACCTCAAATACTTAAATTCCACTTAGAGAGAAAGCTAGGAGAAAACTTAACTGAAATCCTTTTAACTAATCCTCGAGCTATATATGATGCTCTCTTAGAAATAAATAGTAATCTAGAAGATCAAACTGATAGCTTAATAATGGAACTTGTCTCAGCTATAAGCGAGAAATGTGGAATAGATTTAGATCCCCAGGAAGTTCTTACAGCACTTAAGGAAAATAATAGGCAGAAAATAGAACAGCTAATCAGACATATTATCATAAGTAGTAAGGCTCAAAATGTTACTATGAAAAAACAGAAAATACTTAATTAGCTATTTCGGAACCAAGTATATTTCTACTACGTATCCACAGGTCTCGCACAACAGTACTCTTAAGACTCTTCCCTCAAGCCAGGAGGGAAGTTTAATAACAGACTTTACTAGAGGTATTTTCTCTAGCGCTGCTTCAAAGTCGAGTGTTTTCTCTACTACTCTACCGCCGCATCTAGGACAATTCACAGAGTGAAGTAGTTCACTACAATATTAATTTTAGGACTCTACTACTATCTTATACCAGTCTGATACACCCCTCATAATCATTTCAGCAGCTATGGCTGCTACTATCACTGACATAAATCTACCAACTGCTCTAACTACACTAGGCTTAAGAACTTCTACAAGCCTCTCACCAAACCTGAGAGTCAGATAAGTTGCTAGTACAGCGAGATAAGCCGCCATCAAAACAATAGCCGTGTTCATTGGAGAAGAATTTCTCGTAGTAAGCAGTATTAGTGTAGTCATTGTGCCCGGACCTACTATCAGCGGAGTAGCTATAGGTACTACCGCTATATCTTCTGGTTCGACTGCTCTAGCTCTCGGAGGACCTCCAAGCATCTCTGCTGAAATGATAAGCAACAGTATTCCTCCTCCTATTTGAAGCGAGCTCACGCTGATGTCAAAAAACATTAAAACATAGTCTCCCATTAACGTGAAAACTGTGACTAAGAGTAAAATAACTATAGTCGATCTAAATACAATTTTATTCCTCTCCCTCTTACTCAAGTTTTCTGTAAGCGAAATAAACATTGGAAGCACTCCCGGCGGATCCATAATCGCGTATATCTGTACAAAGTAAACGGCTAGATCAAGTAAATACTGAAGCATAGAAGCCTAGTTGAGATTCTAGGCTAAAAATTTTACTCAAATTTTCTCACAGAAAAGACGCAAACAGAGTCTCCGGCTGATAAGCATTTTCTCTCTAGCACATTGTATCTAAAACCTAAGTGCCCCTCTAAGTATCCTGTAATATAGCCTCTCGTCCAGTGAC
The DNA here is from genome assembly GCA_003650815.1 of Thermoprotei archaeon. Taxonomy (GTDB): domain Archaea; phylum Thermoproteota; class Thermoprotei; order Thermofilales; family B15-G2; genus B15-G2. Next base: position 11,879 of record QMSB01000039.1, read on the forward strand.
ACGAAGGTTCTTCTGCCTTGATGCACATTGCTTCAAAATTATCTTCTATTTCTATAATATATTCAATTAACCTACCATATGTTCTCTTTACTTGACCTCTACCAGTAAATAACCATACGTCAGAAAACCTCGACAAGACACCTTCTTCTCCTCTACATACAATACCCTTTCTTTTATCGAGTTGAGCTAAAGTTAGCCCCCATGTTTTACCCAGGAGAAAGAGAAGAGCCTTTCCCTCGTCACCCCACTCCTTCTTGATAGCTGCCATAGATATACAGAAGTGCTCTGCGTCAAACAGTACCGCTCTTCTCATAGTACCGTAATAAACTAATGGAAATGCTTGAGAAAACCTTACCTCAGGATCAGCTCTACTAATAAAATAAAATATTTCATTTACCTCAGGAGAATAAGAAATCTCTTTGACTGCCTTCTCAAACAACTCCTCTATATCAGTTATATCAGCTATAATAAATACTGGTCTAAGATTTTTCAGAGGAGCCCCGCTACTCACTTCCTCTATCCTTATACCATATTTATTTAAAATGAGTAGTATTTTGAGAAGAGCTGAAGTAAATTCTCTCGCTAAAGCCACTATTTCTGCAAAAACTTTTCCGGGAGCATAAATATAGCCGAAGACCTCTCTAGCATATTTTCTTCGCCTTCTTCTCATCTATCTATAATACTTATTTAAATATATAAACATTATTTTGCGTACATATAATAGTCTTATTTTTTATATCTCACATTAAAATACTATATTTTATGCCTCTTTCCTACTGTCTTGCTGCCTTAATCTGAACTAGCTAGTAAATATAGCCTTTACACAGTAATTTTTAGTTAATCTCTTTAAGTTAAAAAGAAAATGTTCTTCTTAGGCCGTGAAGCAGAAGAGAGCTATAGTTTAAGTATTTAAGGGCTGTAAGAGGTGAAATATTGTATGTCGGAAGTATACTTTATAAGGTTCGCTAAAGATACTCGAAATATCCTAAGGCATGTCAGAGAGCTTCTCGAGTTGACAAAATTTAAAGATTGTCTAAGAGAAGGAGAACTTGTAGCTATTAAGTTACACTTCGGGGAGAGAGGAAACATAAGGCATACGAGACCTCAAGTCATAAAAGCTATAGTGGATTATATTAAGGAGACAGGAGCTCTGCCCTTTTTAACCGATACAACTACTCTCTACGCAGGCTATAGGAGAAATGCTGTAGAGTATTTAGAAACTGCTGCAATTAATGGATTCACTTTAGGTAACACTGGTGCTCCAATAATCATCGCGGACGGTCTCTTAGGAAGAGACTATCGTGAAGTAAAGACTCCGGGAGAAATGGGTTCAGTAGCTGTAGCATCCGCTATAGCTGAGGCTGACGCCATGGTAGTAGTATCTCACTTTAAGTTTCACATATCTTTCGGCTTTGGTGGAGCTCTCAAGAACCTGGCTATGGGGTGCTGTGCTCGTAAAACAAAATTCGATATGCATGCTGTAGCTAAGCCAGAAGTACTCAAGGATAAGTGTGTGGGCTGTGGGCTTTGCGCAAAACACTGTGTATGGAGTGCTATTTCTGTAATAGATGGTAAAGCTGAAATAAATTACGATAAATGTGTTGGCTGTGGAGACTGTGTAGCTATCTGCCGTTATGGAGCTGTTAGAATGCCTTGGGGTGGAGGTAGTCATGTAGAGAAAATGTTAAAAAGAGCTGCTGAAGCCGTCTATGGTGTTCTTAAAACTTTTGAGGAAAACAAAGTACTCTATATTAATTTACTAGCAGAAATTACAAGACTTTGTGACTGTGCTACTTCGCTAGAGCCTCCTATTGTAGTAGATTTAGGAATACTCGCTTCCTACGATCCCGTAGCTATAGACCAGGCTTCTATAGATCTCGTGAATAGTGCTCCGGGATACTTGTTTAAAGAAGACGGAAGCATAGAGGCTATAGAGCCGGGAGTAAATAAGATTTCGCTACTCTTTCCTCAAGTAAAGTACTGGATACTTTTAGAAGAAGCAGAAAAACTGGGAGTAGGAAAAAGAGAATACGAGCTAATATGCTTGAGATAGCTCGTTTTTCAGCCAGTCTTCAAGCTTATCTCTCTTAAACACATACTTATGTTTAAGAGAAGTAGCTCTAAGTCGTTTAGCTAGAATTTTTAGTGCTCGAGAATAGAGAATTACTTCACGTTTGCTAGTTTTTCTGCTACTATAATACCTTTTTAAGTCTTTTGAACTAAGAGTAACTATACTTCCCTTAGTTTGAGAAAGCTTTCTTTGAACAACTATTTTTAAAAGCTCGTTTCCTTCAGCAAGCCATTTTTCCATTCACTCCCCCTCAAAATTCTTTGGAAAATATTATGCCTAAAGGAAATTTAAGTGTTACTACTTAGAAGAAAATATGGTTAGTAAAGTCTAGTTGAAAAAGAGATACCCTAGATGCTATACTCCTGTCATTAACCCTGCCTTCTCTCTCCTAGCGTAAAGCTCTTTTCTTAATAGATCACGTATGGCTACTCTTATTGCTTCACTGCGGGATGGATAATGCCCAAGCTCGACGAGTCTTTCAAGACCTTCAACAAGTGGCTTAGGTAAGTGTACTGTTATCAGCTGCATGTTAGTTTTCTTGTTCCCCACTCCCCTACTCATCATAGATAATATTACCTAAGAGATTTAAAAGGAGTCTGCTAACAGAGATACATTTAACTGTATTACATACAAAAACTCTCTGCTTTTTTACTTGAAAAGGAGTGAGCAGAGGGGTAAATGAGAATATTGGAAGACTACTGTAATATAGTGTCTTCAATAACTTCTCGGAAAAGAGAAGACTATGGTCTAGAAAATCTAGTTGACTTGTATGTTAAAATATACTAACACTTCATGCCGAAGTCTTCACTAAGCGCCTAGCGCTCAGTATTAGTTTTTCAAGTACTGTGTATGCTTTTAAAGCCTCTCTTCTATTTATGATTAGTATAGTGTCTGTATGACAAGAAATAAACTGAGTTATATTTACTCCATGATGAGCAAGGACAAGACTATTGGTTAGAGTTTTGTGGGGGTTCGCTGTCTCTAGCTTATGAGCAAGACAGACAACAAACCATTCCAAAGACAGCGAACCACATACAACACGATACTTGAAGCAATATATCTCTATTCCTCAGGCCTAAGCCTAGAGACAAGTCGCCAAAGAACTAGAGAAAGAGGCGTCAAGGAAGTCGTGAAGCAATCAGAAAATGGGTACTAAAACTTAGAAAAAGACCTAAGAAAAGGGAAAGCATAAGCAGAAAAGAGAAAGCCAAGGCCTATAAAGCTTTCACCCGAAAGCCGAGTAAAACGCCTACCACACATACCAATAGAGAAAAGCTTCTCAAAAACGCTGAAAACTATATACACGCATAGAGAAAAGACCTGAGCCAAACTCC
>QMSB01000040.1 GCA_003650815.1 Thermoprotei archaeon
ACTCTGGAGAGCTCCTACACCTAAACCAGCTGCACCAGCAGTTCCTGCAGGACTTTACGAAACTGTTAATGCTACATATAAGGCTGTAACAGCTATTTCAAGTGAATTAAAGACACTTAGAGAGCAAGTATCAGCTTTAAGTGGTCAAATAGGAACACTAACTGCTGTAGCAATAGTAGAAGGCATTGTAATAATAATACTGGCCGTTGCTACGGTAGTTATTGCTAGAAGAAAGCCGTCAGAGGAGAAAGAGTAGTAAATATGCTATCATATATTAAAATATCATAAAATATTATTGAATTTTTGTTTTTACACCATTGCCTTGTGCTTCATTTGCTTTCCCATATCGGTTACCTAATTTAGACTTGTTGCCCGAGGCTTTGTCTGTAGTTTAACTTATTAAGTCTACTAAGAACGGTATACCTTGTGTGTCAAGAGGGTACTGTGTTGTTGAGAGATTCTAGAAGTCTGAGACAAAGTGTAGAGGGGCTTGAGTTCTAGGGGCATGTATAAAATATGTTTAGCTTAAGCCTTTTTCTCGGTGTAGAGGTTTAAGCGTGAATGTGTGTGGTGTAGAGATACACAAGTCTTTCCTTAAGTAATAGATTTTTAGGTAAAATAGTATAGATAAAATGTGAGTATGCGCTAATAGCTCTACTTATGCTTGTAGTTATGTTCTTAAAGCTTAAGTATAGGTAAGTAGTTAGTTGAACTTTAAGAGCAGTTATGGTCTTACTTCACATGTAAGAGAAAGTAGTAGAAAAGCTAGAGAGAGTATTCGGTTAGCTTGTTTGTTACATGTTTGTTTAGCTTTATGCGTGCTTATAGTAGTGTATAAACTAACTACTATTCTCTAGCTTTTCGCCTAAACTATTTTTAAAGCTAGGCTTAGTAAATATTAAGTGTGTAATCCTTGTTTACGCTGAACTTTCTATCAAGTTACAGTAGCTGTTATACACTATGATAATAAGCTTAAGTTTTCTGTGAAAAACTTATTAAATGACCACCAGTACAGTAGACTCACTAAACTCTAAGACATACAAGCTAATCCATAGAGTAATAGCACCTTACTTAACTTTACTTTGGAACGGCTTGTTAGTTGTCCTGTCCATAAGTTGAGAGCAAAGCAATCTTTCTTGGTAAGAAAAGTATTTATTTTATGTAAGTATATATTACATACTCGACACTACATATATTTGAGGAGGTGTAGTGTATGAGGTGGATTGTGAAAAGAGCGATAATAGCTCTATTAACTATATGGACAGCGTTCACTATAACTTTTGTCTTAATTAGACTCATGCCAGGGAATTTCATTGAAATGATGATTTTATACTATATGAATACCTATGGGTATTCTGAAGAAGAGGCAAAAGAGTTGGTTTATGCGCTTTATAATGTTAACTTAGATGAGCCTATATGGAAACAGTATCTTGACTTTATTACCAAACTTCTTCAAGGAAATTGGGGAGTAACTTACTGCTCGAGAGCTCCTGTGTTGGACTGTTTACTTTACGCTCTACCATGGACTGTCTTTCTATTATCTATCTCTATGACTATATCTTTCGTAATAGGAATAGGTCTTGGCATGTTTATGGCTTACAGAAGAGGAGGTCTCTTTGACGGTGCATGTTCGGTTATTTCAAGTATATCTTCAGCAATACCTAATTTCATTCTAGGACTACTTTTACTATATTTCCTCGCTATACAATATCCTCTATTTCCTGCTAGAGGTAGCTATGATATAACAATAGAACCAGGTTTTACTCTTGAGTACGTATCAAGTGTACTTTACCACGCATTTCTACCAATGATGGCTTATGTTTTAACAAGCTTCGGCGGCTGGGCTTTAGCTATGAGAGGGAGTACGATAAGAGTTCTTGGAGAAGACTATGTTATAGCAGCTGAAGCTAGAGGACTTAAGTCTAGGCGTATAACATGGACTTACGTCGGGAGAAATGCTATACTTCCACTATTCACAAGTTTTGCAATAAGTCTTGGATATATGTTTGGAGGATCAGTATTTATAGAATCTTACTTCGCCTACACGGGTGTAGGTCAAGTAATAGGCTTAGCGTTATCTTTTAGAGACTACCCGTTAATTCAAGGAGGATTCTTACTTATTATCACAGCTGTAGTCGTCTCTAATTTCATAGCTGAGCTACTTTACGGAGTTCTTGATCCTAGAATAAGAAGAGGTGGAGGCTATGAGTAAGGGCGCTAAACTTAAGAGTTTTCTCTATGAACACATATATATTCCTTTAAGAATACTAGCTAAAAGCAAGACCAGTCTTGTAGGTCTCATAATAGTTTCAGTCTACGTAGTAATGGCTATTGTAGGTCCGATGATTGTCCCTCTCGATCTGACTCCTCACCGTGAGAAAAGATTTATGCCTCCTTCACTTGAACATCCCCTTGGAACAGATTTTGCTGGAAGAGATATTTTTGCGCAAATAGTTCATGGAGGTCCTCCCGTACTTAGAGTAGCTTTTTTAGCAGCTTTCTTTACAGTACTACTAGGAACTGTTATAGGCATAGCTTCAGGGTACATTGGAGGTAAAGTAGACCTCGTGTTAATGTCTTTTACAGATATATTCTTAACAATTCCCGGCTTTCCTCTACTAATGATAATAGCTGTATGGCTTATGCAGTCAAGACTTCCAGTAACAGAGCCTATAGTAGCACTTTTGCTAAGTATAACTTCTTGGGCTGGTTTAGCTAGAGCTATAAGATCTCAGGTGCTCGCTATTAAAAAAGAGCCTTACATAGAAGTAGTGAAGTGCCTCGGATTAGGCAGATTCCACGTAATATTTAAAGAAATTCTCCCCAACATGATGCCTTACATAGCTATAAACTTCATGCTAAGCTCAATAGGTGCAATTTACGCCTATACAGGATTACTAGCTCTAGGACTACTACCCTATTCTCCGGGAAACTGGGGAGCTATGATTCATATGGCTCAAGCATATACAGGTACTATTGGAACAGGGTGGTGGTACGTATTAGCGCCTTCTATGGCCATAATTATTCTGCAAATAGGGCTCGTGTTCTTAAGTAGTGGTATAGATAAAATATTTAATCCTAGATTAAGAGAGGAGTGAGACTATGAGTGTTACAATAGAGGCTCGGGAAGTAACAAAAATCTTCCCTGTAGCTAAAGGAATATTTTCTAAGAAACACTATATTAGAGCAGTTGACAGAGTTAGCTTAGGGATAAGAGAAAATGAAATAGTGGCACTTGTAGGAGAATCGGGATGTGGTAAAAGTACTCTAGGAAGACTTCTGCTAGGCTTAATTAAGCCTACTGAAGGTAAAATCCTATACATGGGTAAAGACATATGGTCTCTTAAGGGGAGAGAGTACGAGGAGTTTAGGAGGAATGCTCAGCTTATACCTCAAGACCCTTACTCAGCACTAAATCCCATGAAAAATATTCTTTCACAACTTACTCCACCTTTACTAAAGTATAAGATAGCGAGAAATAGGAAAGAAGCTGTTAAAAGGGCAGCGGAGCTTCTTGAGTTAGTTGGCTTAGTTCCTCCTGAAGACTTCTTTAAGAGATTTACATGTAGATTAAGCGGAGGACAATTACAGAGAATTTCTATAGCTAGAGCTATTAGTGTTCAACCAAAGTTCATTGTAGCTGATGAAGCTGTATCAATGCTAGACGCTTCTCTTAGAATAGAGATACTCGATATTCTCTTAAATCTCCAGAGGAAATTTAAGACAGCATACCTCTTTATTACACACGACTTAGCTATAGCTAGATACTTTGCTAGAGAAGGTAGAACAGCTATAATGTACTTAGGAAATATTGTGGAAATAGGCGAGACAGAAAATGTGATTCAAAAGCCACTACACCCGTATACTCAAGTACTAATACAGGCGGTCCCAGTACCTGATCCCGATTTAGCGGCTAAGAGAGGACTACCTAAGCTAAGGAGCCTTGAAATACCTAGCTTAATTAACCCTCCACCAGGCTGTAAATTCAACACAAGGTGTCCTTACGCAGAAAAAATATGTGAAGAAAAGGTACCAGAGTTGAGAGAAGTTAAAGGACGTCTAGTAGCCTGCCACCTATACTAATTTTGAGCTTACTTCTTTCACTGATATAGGTGACACGCCACGTAGTGTTCGTCTCCTATATTCACTAGCTTAGGGGCCTCTCTTGTACATATTTCCATTCTATGAGGGCATCTAGGGTGAAATTTACAGCCTGGTGGAGGGTGAACAGGATCGGGTCTTGGGCCTGGTAGTGGCTGAAGGTCTTCTATAGGACCTACTATTGAAGGTATTGATTTAAGTAATGCTTGAGTATAGGGGTGTTTAGGTTCATAGAATATTTTGCGCACATTAGCTATCTCCACGATATTTCCTAGATACATTATGGCTATTCTATCGGCTATTTCAGCTAGAACAGGTAGGTCGTGTGTAATAAAGATCATTGTTACTCCTGTTTTTTCATGAATTTCTTTTAGTAGCGATACTATGTACTTCTGTGTAAGAACATCGAGTGCTGAAGTAGGTTCATCTAGAATAATTAGCTTTGGCTTAAGTATAAAGCTTAAGGCCATTAATGCTCTCTGCTTCATACCTCCGCTCATTTCATGCTGGTACATTCCTAGCACTTGATTAGCGTCGAGACGTACTTGCTTAAGTAGTTTTTCTGCTTCCTCAAATACTTTTTCAGTAGGTATTCTTCTTCTATGATCTACTACAGTGTCTATAAAGTGGTCTTTTATTTTTATGACAGGGTTAAATGAGTTTTGTGCTCCCTGGAAAACGATTGATATTTTCTCCCATCTAAATCTTCTTAATCGTCCTTTTGGAAGAGACAGTATATCTATTTCTTTACCGTTATCTCTGAATATTATTTTTCCGTCTTTAATATACCCATTAGGATCAACAATATTTAGTATAGCGTGAGCTAAAACAGATTTTCCACATCCGCTTTCTCCAGCTAAGCCTAGTACTTCTCCCTTGTATACATCTAAGTAAACGTTATCTACTGCTCTCAGAATCCCTCTAGGTATTCTAAACTCTACTGTAAGTCCTTTTACACTAAGCAAAATCTCACGTTTGCTAGAGTACTTCATTGGATACACCTCTAGTCTATATACTTATACTCGATCGGCTTATTAAAAACTTTAGTTTTCTTGAACTTTTCCTCAAGTAATGTGTGAAGTAGAGTATACTGCTGACTATTAAGTTGAATATGCTACTTTATATTAGATAAATACTCTAGCCAATAAATAGTGAGTATTGGCGGTAAGTTTATAAAAATCTGTACATCATATGAGCTATGAATCCTCTAGTCGGTAGAGTAGCACTCACTATGGCTATTCTCTTCCTATTCTTATCTCTCCTACCACTTCCCTACTTGATTGGCAAAAAAGAATATTATGCTTCTTTTGTAGTAGACATATTTGCTATATTTTTCTCACTTCTCTTTCTTATTCTAGTTGTATGGGATATCAGAAGGCAAGTTAAAAGAGAACTACAGCAGCAGTAAGTTTTCGGCTGTTAAGTGTTCTTAGTATTTAATAGGTTTAACCATCTCGTATAAGACTTATATAAGGGAGTGAATGAGTTAAAATGAGATGCTAGAAGTGTTCTTGTCGTTTCTAGGTACTGTAATTACAGTTATTGTATCAATAGCTACGTTAGCTTACTGGCTTGGTAAAAAGTTTTCTAAAATAGATAAAGAGTTAGAGCTATTAAATAAAAGAATTGATCTGACTAATAAGAGAATTGATTTAATTGATAAATCTTTAAGAAACTTGTCTCTTGCATCTACTGAAGCTCATAGAGTAATTGTAGATTTTCTAGCACTTAAAGGCTTAATAGAGAAAAATGAGGCTGAGTATCTAAGTGAAAGAGTTAGGGGAATATTTGAAGTATTTAAATCGGGTTTTCTGAGCGAGGGAGCATTTAAGTTAAATCCTCTAAGCAGAAAGGAGATAGAGTTTCTTAAAGAGTTTCTTTCAAAGAATATTGACGAAATAACAATTGAGGAGGCTGAGAGAGCCTATGAGATAGGTAGAAGACTATTTGTCAAAGATCTTGATGAAAGAGGATTTTTACTAGCTATGGCGGCTACATATATTAGAGGATACTTAGTGAGTAGAGAAGTCAGGAAGAGAAAAGAAGCTCGAGAGCAGAGACAGTTTACCTAGTAAACCTTATTATGTTCGTTACATAAGTAGACTTGTGGAGTGGAGAGTTGAGCATAAGCCTTCATATTCTCTTCTTAAAGTCTTTTTGAAGCCCGGAGAAAGTGTTACAGCTGAGGCAGGCGCAATGGTCTTGATAAAGGGAGAAGTAGATATTAAGACACATACGGGTGGATTAAGTAAAGCTATTTTAAGGGGATTATTTGGTGCAGAAAGCGTTTTTCTCAATATATTTGTAGCTAGGACGAGTGCTGAAGTATGGCTCGCGCCTAGAGTACCAGGAGACATAGAGTATATTCCCTTGAGAGAAGAGAGCTATGTAGTGCAAGATATGTCTTACTTAGCACACCACGGAGACGTAGACGTGGGAGTTGCTTGGAGAGGACTCAGAGGACTCTTAGCTGAAGGAGAATTAGTATGGCTTAAAGTAGAGGGAGTAGGAGGAGTATGGGTAAACGCTTACGGAGGACTTACTAAAATAGACTTGAGGCCGGGAGAAAGAATAATTGTCGATAACTTCCACTTCGTAGCAATGAACCAGTACATCAGGTGGAGAGTGAGAAAGTTTGGTGGATGGAAGAGCTTTCTACTTGGAGGCGAAGGAATAGTACTTGAAGTCGAGGGCCCGGGCACAGTCTACATACAGACAAGAATCCTCCCACCACTAGCAAGACTTATTAGAAAATACATGCCCTCCTCATCAGGTAAAAATATTGGAGTAAGCGGATTCAGCATAGAGCTGTAATACTTGCTCCTAAAATCTAGATATAACTTCTTTAATCGAGTCATGGGTTGTTTACTAGATTTAACAATAAACTAAGTACTAGAAATCACTTAGGCTGGCTACACATACGTAAAGGCATTCTCGTACCTATTACTGGGTGTGTCCAGTCGCCGTATTTTAGCCACATTAAGGCGACTAGTCCTGTGATAACGTTTCCTAAAGCCATTGCAGTCCATACGCCAGTCGAGCCGTATTTCATGAAACAGGCTAGCATATAGCCTAACCCGACCCAGAATCCCCATAGTCTAACTATTCCTATGAGTGTCGGCGGAAGCGTGTGCCCAGAACCTCTTCCAACAAACATTGCTGTGAGCATTACTCCAAAGAAGGGTAGACTCCACAGTAGTATCTCGAGGAGCCTCCGGGTTTCAGCGTGTATTGCTGGATCCTGTATGAAGACGCTTATAAACGGGTCTCTGAAGACATAGAGTGTAGCTGCTCCCACTAGAGTCAGTGTGAAGACTAGTGCCGCTGCCTTTAACGCTATTTCACGAGCTCTTCTAAACAGTCCAGCTCCCAGGTTTTGTCCAGTCATTATTGCTGTAGCTCTCGACAGACCTCTTAAAGTCGCGTCAGAGAGATCTATGGCTATGAATCCGAGAGAATAGGCTGTTGCAGCCACTACACCGAAGGTATTGACGAGGCGTAGTTGAAGCATCTTAGCTGTGCTATTAGACAGTACTAGTACTAAAATAGGCAGACCGATCTTTAGGTTCAATACTATCCAGTGAAAGTCAATACTTCTAGTAAGTCGGATCTCTAGGTCAGGGAGAGTCTTCTCGGCTATGAGAGCTAGCGTGATTACACTCAGAATATTACCTACTAAGTCTGTTACAACTGCTCCAACAACTCCTAGTCTCGGGAAGGGTCCTACACCAAATATGAATAAGGGGTCGAGGACGGTATTGAGCAAGAGGTAAGCAGCGTTCACAAGTGCAGGTCTCTTAGTGTCACCTACACTCTGAAGTATCGTAGAGTACGCGGTCACTAAGTAAGACAACGCCATAACCACGGACATTACAGCAGCGTACGCTACAACTTGATCGTAGAGTTCTGCTGGAACTCTGACTATATAAGTGAATATAAGTGGTCTGAGAACGAAGTAGGCGCCTCCGAAAGTTAGTCCAGCTAGAACTGAAACTGTAAAGAACTTTGACGCGACTTCGCTAGCGCTCTTAGAGTCTCTGGCTCCAATATACTGAGATATTAGGGCTAGATTAGAGGAAGACAGAGCCATCGAAATAGCACTGAAGAAAAGGAAAGGAGGCCAAGCTTGTCTCGGTACAGCGACTGCAGTATCACTATACATACTCAGCCAGAAAGCATCTGCCACATTATAGGATATCTGAATAAGCTGAACAATTATCAGTGGTAAAGCTAGTTGAAACAAAGTTCTTACTATAGGACCTCTAACTATTCTCTCTCTGTATTTTTGTACTGAAGCCCTCATAAGAGACACCTCCTCAGGAATATATTCTTGAGGAATATATTTCTTAGGAAGATATATAAGTATTTCGTGGGAGATATTATGTGATGTGTACACTTCGTCAGAAAAGGTGCTCTCTTCTAGAACTACTAATACTTGCTATATTAATTAGCGAGGGAAATCTACATGGATACGCCCTATATAAGCGAATAATGGAAATAACTAGGATGCGGTGGAAGCCTTCAATAGGTACGATTTATCGGCTTTTAAACAATATGGCTGGAAGAGGACTTATATCAAAAAATGTTGAAAATAGAAAGCATAGTTACTCGATAACCCCTAAGGGTTTAGAATACTTTACTGAGAACTCGAAGATCCCCTTAATTAGGAAAGCAGGAGTACTAGCCACTATACTTAAAGCATACTTCACGATAGCTGGAGAAAAATCAATTGTAATAACCGATGACCTTAAAGAAAGACTTAGAATCCTCAATAATATTCTAGAAGAACACCGAGACCTAATAGAATAAAATACCTGAAATACGATTTAATAAAATTGTATAAAATTACATGTTAATCTAAGTCTCGATTTCTAAGCATAACTATTCATAATGCTTATTTCTCAGTACTATACCTCTCGTCTGTAACTCATTTAAGAAAACCTCAAATTCTCTTTCTGCTGATAGTTCGCTGAAAACTCTCTTAATTCCAGGATACCTATCGAACCCCTTATCTGCTGAAACTATAATGTTTATACCTAGTCTTTTCATTAGATTTAAGTTTATTAAATCACTTATGCCTAACGGATATTTGCCGTATTCTTTAATAGCATTCCACTCATCTTCAATAGCTGGCTGAGCTATTTCAAGAGATAGCAGAGCTCTTAGAGCTAGGAGAAAATCTGCTAGCCTACTGGCTTTATATCTTGAACACCATATGAGTACCTCATCTTTAACAAGAGTAGAAGTAACTGCTCTTACTCCTCTACTAACTTTATATAAGACGTAGCCTGAAATTGCCTCGCTTAACGATAAAACTTTTCTTCTAGCTGAAATCCATTTAATGAAAATAGTTGAGTCTATGAAAAACATTACTTACTCCTCTTCAACTTTTCTTCAAGCTCTTTAATAACAGATAACTCAGGTTCTTTTAATTCTCTTTCTTCGCCTCCGACAATACCCAACATAGTAAAAACAGGGTCTTTAGGTAGAAATGCTGGTCTTAAAACAATTCTCGAGCCCTCTACCTCTAATATAAGCTCATCACCTATCTTTAGTCCAAGCCTTTCCCTAACTTCTTTAGGTATACTTACCCTATATCCTGAAAGAACTCTAACTCTATACAAAATGTATCACCAAAAATACACTACATGAATACATATTTAAGCTTTTAGGCCTTAAGACAGATTCTCATAGAAGTATTATATAGAGAGTAGATGAGCCTTATACATGGTTTACGAAACTTTACTTCGAGCTAACGCTAGGTTTCCAAGAAAAGGTGAAGGCGATATTGCTGTACTGAAGAACGGGGACTTATTGCTGGCTTACACAGAGTTCTATAGTGGTGGAAGCGATTTTTCGCCTGCTCGAATAATTAAAGCAGTTTCGAGAGACAATGGGAGAACTTGGGAGAATTTTGAGACACTTCAGGAGAATGTTGGTAAGTGTAATGTTATGAGCGTTAGTTTGCTTAGATTGAAGAGCGGTGAGCTCGCTATTTTTTACTTAGTTAAGAACTCTTTTAGCGACTGCCGAGTTTATATGAGGAAGTCTTTTGATGAAGGAGAGACTTGGAGCGAGCCTCTCCTAGTTACAGAGGAGGAAAGGTATTTTGTTTTAAATAATGATAGAGTTGTTCAGCTGTCTTCAGGCAGGATCATAGTGCCTGTTGCAGTGTACCAGAATCCGGTTAATCACAGCTGCTGGAAGAGTTTCATATTTTATTCTGATGATGGCGGTGAGTCTTGGAGAAAGAGCTCGAGTGAAGTAGCTTTAAGAGATATTGATAGTCAGGCGGGGCTCCAGGAGCCTGGTGTAGTTGAGCTGAAGAACGGTAGGCTTATGATGTATATGAGAGCAGCACTAGGCTACATTTATGTCAGTTTCTCTAAGGATGAGGGAGAGTCTTGGAGCAGACCTGAGCCTCTCGACGATATTAAAGCTCCTCTTTCTCCTTCTACAATAAAAAGAATACCGAGCACTGGTGATCTTCTCTTAGTGTGGAATGATAAAAGCATGTTCGATTTGAGTAGAGTTGAGAAGAGGGGAGCCGATATTGTCGATAAGAAGTTTCAGCGACGTACACCTCTCTCCTGTGCTGTTTCAAGAGACGAGGGTGTTACTTGGGTTAAGCTACTAGACTTAGAGGATAGCAGAAACTATACTTACTGTTATCCGAGCGTGACCTTTAAGAAAGACTACATCATATTCAGCTACTACTTTATTGACGATAAGTACGCACACTTGAAAATAAAAGTACTTACTCTCAGCGAACTGTATAGAAAACTATTGTAGTGAAGACTTACTATTTCTCTATTAAACATTTGCTGTTTGCAGTGGAAACCTTATATATAAGTTTCCTCAATTCTGGTCTGATGGAAGCTGTTGAAGTCATTGACTTGAAGAAATTTTTCGGAAATTTTCCAGCACTCAAGGGTATTTCGTTTGAAGTAGAAGAGGGAGAAATATTTGGTCTCATTGGGCCCAATGGTGCTGGAAAAACAACAACTTTCAGAATTATCGCTGGATTAATACCACCTACGTCAGGTGAAGTAAAGATCTTAGGGAAGAGTCTCCACGAGAACTTAAGTGAGCTCAGGAGAGTAATGTCTTATCTGCCGGAAGACGCTGGAGCATACAAGAATATCACAGGCTACGAGTTTCTTCAAATGGTCTCAGAAATATACTTCGGGAAAACCAGGGAGGCTGAAGAAGCTCTAGAGCTTGGAGTAAGGCTAGCAGATCTAGGTGATAGAGTATACAGCAAAATGAAGACATACAGCAAGGGTATGAAGAGGCGAATACAGGTAGCCAGAGTATTTATGGTCAAGCCGAAGATAGCTATTCTAGATGAGCCTACTTCAGGACTAGACGTAATCCACGCCACAAAAGTAAGAAATATGATAAAAGACTTCGCCCAAAAATACGGGACAACAGTACTCGTATCAAGCCACAATATGCTCGAAGTAGAGTACGTGTGCCAGAAAGTAGCACTAATAAACAAGGGAGAAATACTAGCCAAAGGCGTAGTAAAAGAACTTTTAGAAGAACACGGAGCTAAAAACCTTGAAGAACTCTTCTTAAAGCTAGTCAGAGGTGAGAAACATGATTAAACCCCTCCTCCTGAAGGAAATTAGAGACCTTATAAGAGACCCCAGAATATGGATACCATTCCTCATCGGAGCACTAATAATGCCGATAATGGCTCTAGTAATACAGTTTCCAATGAAAGCAGCTGTCGAGGAAGCTGTCAAAGGAAAGCTCAAACTAGGGATAATATGTCTTGATGAGGGAGAGGAAGGATCAAAGCTCATTGAATATATTGGGTCTAAGAGCCAAGAGTATAGACTAGATATAATTGAGCTAAACATAGGTGTAAGCGAACTATCATATAAAGCGTTTAGAAAAATAGTAGACTATATTAAAGAAAACAAATTAGACTTAGAGCTAGTACTAATCATACCTCCAGACTTCAGCGAGAAAGTAAGTAGTCGTGAGCGAGTTAAGCTCTATGCACTGAACATAATTGAGGAAGTATCTATGTTCGGCGGGCCTACTGCAAAGACTACTAGAGTAGAGCGGCTCATAGAGAAGTATATCGGCGAAAAATACATTGAGGGAGCTCGAGCTCCCTACGAGACTATAGTCAATCCAGTAGCAGAAGAAAGTATCAACTACCTTAAGGGCAAAGATGTGTTGATCACAGGAAACCCGTTCCTTCTTATGACTTCAGTAGGCTTCGCCTCTTTCTTCATGCCCCTAATACTCATGATAATAGCCGTGACTGTCATACAGCTGTCAGCTACATCAATGGCTGTAGAAAATGAGGAGAAAACTCTTGAAACACTCCTCACATTCCCTGTCTCCAGAATGCACATCCTCCTATCAAAACTGCTAGGCTCATTCCTAGTCTCCGTAGTAGGCTCTATTCTCAACATACTAGGCTACGTAGCTTACATGTACATTTTCTCAACAACATTTACTGTAACAGAAACCCCCAGCTCACCTGAAGTATCTTTCTTCGACTTGAGCAGCGTCATGATCTCTACACAAGACCTAGTCTACATAGTCATCAGCATGGTAGCTACAATACTGTTTACAGCAACTCTAGGACTAATAATAGGGGCCTTCAGCAGTGACGTCAGAATTGCAGGCACACTAGTAGGACCACTCTCGATGGCAGTATTTATACCAGGATACTTCGTAGCATTCGCCTCACTCAAAATGTTTTCACCTGAAGTAAAAGCCCTACTCTACTGTATTCCGCTGACACAGCCAATAATAATGGTGAAACAAGCCATGACAAGTAGACTACCTCCAGAAACACCAGTATACCTCATAGTATCCATCGTGTGTTCAATAGCAGCACTATACATTACCGCCAGAATATTCTCACTAGAAACACTATCCAACATACAGTGGAAACTCAAGAGAATTCGGAAAAGAAAGCACAGAGGCGAAGAAGAGTAGTTCACCGAAAACAATTTAACTGTTTTCTTCCCGATTTAAATGGGTGTCGTCTTGCTGGGAGTCAGATAACCTTCTCCCAAAAGAGCGCGCCTCCAAAGCCTAGTTTTCCTAAAAGATACAATTTCAAGGAAATAGAGCCTAAGTGGCAGAAATTCTGGGAAAAAACAGGCATCTATAGATTCTGTAAAAGCGATTACTCGAGACCAGCCTACAGTATAGATACTCCTCCCCCATACCCCAGCGGAGAACTACACGTAGGAAACGCACTCAACTTCTCCTACATAGACTTTATAGCGAGATATAAGCGCCTAAAGGGATACAATGTATTCTTCCCACAGGGATGGGACTGCCACGGTCTCCCGACTGAAGTAAGGCTAGAGAGAACATTAGGCAAAAGGAAAACAGAGTTTACTCCCGAAGAGTTCGTTAAGCTTGCCAGAGAATATACTTTGAAGTGGATCGAGCCCATGAGAAAAGCACTGAAGGCTCTTGGACTCAGTATAGACTGGTCTACAGAGTACGTGACAATGGATCCAGTCTACTGGCGTAGAACACAGTACAGCTTTATAGTAATGTGGAAGAAAGGACTTGTTTACCGAGGAGAACACCCTGTACTCTGGTGTCCTAGATGTGAGACAGCTATAGCTGAAGCTGAAGTAGAGTATGTTGAAAAGAGGAGACTACTCTATTTCTTTAAGTTCAAGCTAGTTGACGGAGGCTACATTACAGTAGCTTCAACTAGACCAGAGCTCCTGGCTTCCTGTGTAGCACTTGCAGTAAACCCGTCTGATGAAAGGTACTCTCACTTAGTAGGAAAGAAAGCCACAGTACCTATCTACGGAAGAGAAGTACCTATCATTGCTGACGAAGAAGTAGACCCCGAGTTCGGTACAGGAGTAGTAATGATCTGTACTTACGGCGATAAAACCGACGTAAAATGGCAGAAGAGACACAGTCTCCCAGTAATAGTTTCTATAGACGAGAAGGGACATATGAACGAGAATGCTGGTGTACTGAAGGGACTTCCTGTAGCTGAAGCTAAGAAGAAGATAGCTGAAATTCTGAAGGAAAGAGGACTACTGGTTAAAGTAGAGGAGACTCTGAGCAGTATTGGTACATGTTGGCGCTGCCACACGCCAGTAGAGATAATTCCTAAGAAGCAGTGGTTTGTGAAGACAAGAGAACTCGCGAGCAAAGTACTCGAGGAAGCAGAGAAAATCAAGTGGATTCCAGAACACGCTAAGAAAATCTTAGAGAACTGGGTGAAAAGCCTCGACTGGGACTGGGTAATCTCTAGGCAAAGATACTTCGGAACACCGTTTCCAGTATACTACTGTTCAAAATGTGGCTACACTATTGTAGTTGAGCCAGAACACCTACCCATAGACCCTAGGAAAGACCCCTGCCCCGTAGAGAAATGTCCTCGCTGCGGCTCACGAGAATTCACTGGAGAAAAAGACGTAATGGATACTTGGATGGACTCAAGTATAACAGCTGCAGTACACGCAGGCTGGCCCGATGAACTCGACGAAAGACTCTTCCCAGCAGACCTCCAGCCAAACGGCTTCGATATCATCAGAACATGGGACTACTACCTCCTAGTAAGAGGAATAGCTCTCTTCAATAAAACACAGTACAAGACAGCTCTAATCAACGGAATGATGAGAGGAACAGACGGCAGAATGATGCACAAAAGCTACGGAAACTACGTAAGCCTACTAGAAGTAGTCGAGAAATACGGAGCAGACGCATTCCGAATATGGGTAGCTCTAGCAGCCGCCACAGGCTCAGACCTAAAATTCTCATGGCAGGGACTAGACTACGCTAAAAGATTCCTCACTAAAGTATGGAACGCCGCGCGACTAGCCTACCTATTCACTAAAGACTACAAGCCCTCTCAGAAAATACCTCCAGGACAGCTCAAAGAAGTAGACAACTGGATACTCAGAGAATTCTCCAAGACAATAAAACAGGTAGAAGAAAGCCTAGAAAACTTCGACTTCCAGACAGCAGTAGTAAAGCTAATAGACTTCACTTGGCACAAACTCTGCGACCACTACCTTGAAATAATCAAGTATAGATTAGCCTCAAGCACTGAAGCCAAGTACACACTCTACACAATCATACTCAACTTACTCAAAATACTCTCAGTATTCGCACCCCACATATCAGAAGAACTATACCACAGACTCTACAGAGA
>QMSB01000041.1 GCA_003650815.1 Thermoprotei archaeon
CTTTTATCTCTGACTCAGATGAAGAACTAGAAGAAATGACTAAAACGGCAAAAAGGCTTCAAGTAGACTATGTTTTCTTTGGCACGCTAACACTTCAAGGTGAAAGCAGAAACCTGTACTTCAGAGTTCTGCGAAAAAACTTCCCTCAACTAGTTGAAAAATATAGGAGAATCTATGTAAAATGGTATCCTTTGAAAAAATACTGTAATGCATTCTACAGAAAAACATACAGTTTATGTAAAAAATATAATGTAAAAATTGGAATAATAGAATTAAAGTAAAATATTCGATAAGAAATGTTAATTAAAGATATGCCTAGGAGTAGCTGCATGATCGCTAAAGCGAAGGATGGTCCATAACAGTGTGACTAAATATTTGCGAAGATTCAGTGATACGAGGAACTTACATGTAAAGAAATAACTGAGGAGGTCTTTAGAGTCTATAAAGACTATTCAAAGAAAACTGAAAGAAATGGAATCTTTTGCCGAAGTTAAGGTTTAAAATACCAGCTGGTAAACTGTTGTCGTTAGTGAAATAAGATACGTGTTCTCTCAGTTAAATAAAATATTAAGTGAGCTCTAATACTTTTACTGTGAACGATATTTACGTAGAAGTAGTCAGGCTCAGTATTCATGAGCTAGAGGAATACTTTAAGAGACTTGAGGTCTACTCAAGAGAGAAAATCTCCTGTCCTTTCGTAATCAGACTTGATGGAGTAGGCTTCGGTAAAGCATTGAAAGACTTTGAGCAACCCCGCGACCCTAAGGTACATTCTGCACTAGTGAAAACCTGCTATGAGTTAATGAGGTTTTTCAACTGTTCCGTATGTTATACTACTAGTGATGAAATAAGCATGTTTTTCCTAAACTATGTGCCATACAACGGTCGAGTAGAAAAAATAGTCAGCATTACCGCTGCAGTAGCCTCAGCGAATCTCTCTATTCAGTTAAACCGCTCTCTATACTTCGATTCGCGAGTAATTAAAGTAGATCTACGCGACTTAGAAAAGTATTACTTATATCGCGTCAGAACGGGCTTCAACAACTACATATGCCAACTCTATCACAAAGTATTCAAAGACAGAAAAACTCCCCATTTAGATCAAATGATAGCTGAGCTGAAGAAGCAGGGAGTAAATATTGCTGAAAAACCCAAGTGGGCGCTCTACGGTTCGCTAATCCACTGGACTACTATAGAGAAAATAGGATATAATCCTATTACGGGAGAAAAAGTTGTCGCAGAACGCAGAATACTCATGACAACAGAATCTCCTGAAAGAGCACTAAAAATTATTAAAGAATTAAAGTCAAAAGTTGCGTAGGCAATTACCAGTGACAAACGCTCTCGTCGCTTTTGTGAATATTGATGCCCTGTTTTCATTGACTTGTTGTAAGACAAAGGCTAAAACATTCACAGAAGAAACAAGGGCGCTGACAGTTATCTCTTATGCTTCGTAGCGGTATGTAAATCAGACGAGAGTGAGTTGGTCAGAGTATGGAGATTTATCATCTAATTTAACTTAAGGAAAACTTCTTACTTATAAGTGATTTAGAGCTCTTAGGGGACTTTAGTTATTTATATTGTGATAACGTAGGAGTCTCCGTGGTCAGGGTAGGCTTCATCGGCGTCGGAGGAATAGCCAGACAGCACTTATTGAGACTAGAGAAAATGAGTGATGTCGAGCTCGTAGCCTTCAGCGACATTGTCTACGAGAGAGCTAAGGAAGTCGCCGACAAATATGGAGGTAGAGCCTATAAGGATTATCGAGAAATGTATGAGAAAGAGAACTTGGATGCCGTATACATATGTATTCCGCCTTTTGCTCACCGAGACGAAGTACACTTAGCCGCGGAGAAGGAAATAGCCGTGTTCATAGAGAAGCCTATTGCTCTCACAAGAGAACTAGCGTGGAGCATGGTCGAAGTATGTAAGAAGCACCGTATTGTTACTCAAGTAGGCTATCAGCTTAGACATGCTTTCCCGATACAGAAGCTGAAGGAACTTATTGATAAAGGCGAGCTGGGGAGACTTGGAGTAGTCTACGCTACCTATATTTGTGATATGACACCTTATCTCTGGAAAAAGAGCTGGTGGTGTGATAAAACAAAGAGCGGAGGTCAGGTCGTAGAGCAAGTAACTCACACCTATGATCTTTTGCGCTTCCTTTTCGGAGAGCCTACTGAAATCTATGCTTACATGAACAAGTTCTGGAGTATTGACAATCCAAAATACACTGTAGAAGACGCCCACATCGCCTTGCTCAAAACATCTAGCGGAGCAATAGCTGCGATCATAGCAACTAATGTTGCAGCAAGAAGCTACGGAGGAAAACACTCATGGTTCCTAGTAGCAGAAAAGGCTACAGTAGAGTTCAGCGAAGGAAAACTCAAAATATTCAACAGAGACCCGACAGTCCCTTACATAGAGTACACCAGCCAAGAAGATCTCTACATGAAAGAAGATAGAATATTCATAGAGTGTGTCAAAAAAGGCAGAGAAACACCCGTCCCCATAGAAGAGGGAGCTAAGACACTAGACCTAACATTAAAAGTAGTTGAGAGCTGGGAAAAACATGCAGTAGTCAGGTAGCCTCTATATCCTTATTTTATACCAATTACCTTTTTTGTAAGCTAAGTAAATTAAGAAAGACCTAATTATAAAGTCGAAGAGTCCACCAAGCCATACTCCAGTTGCACCTAAGCCTAAAACAAAGCCTAGTAAGTAGCCTAATCCTATTCTACAGCTATAGGTTGAAGCAAGTGAAACGTATAGTGGTGTTTTCGTGTCGCCGCTTCCTCTAATACCTCCTGCATAAACCATATAAATTCCTAGGAAGGGTTGTTGAAAAGCCATTATACGCAGGTAGAGCGCAGCGTAATTAACTACCTCTGGGTCGCTTACAAAGATCCTGGAAAGAGACTCTGGAAACACTAAGAAAACTATACTGGCAAGTAACATAGCTGAACTTGCGATAAGAGAGGATTCTCTGAAAATTTTCTTGGCCTTACTTATGTCTCTTTTTCCTAGATTTTGGCCCACGAGAGAAGCTGATGCTATAGAGAAGGCGAAGCCTGGCATAAATGAATAAGCCTCTATTCTTATACCAATTTCATTAGCGGCGAGAACGGCTGTACCGAAGAAAGTCACCATATAAGTGTAGAGCAGGCGTGCAAACTGGCTAAAGAAGTTTTCCACCATAGAGGGAATACCTATCATAGCTATTTTTCTCCATAGAGCAAGGTCAAGTACTTTGCTTAAAGTAACTCTTTTGATTTCAAATCTGCCGCTAAAGACTACAGCGAAGTATATAATCAAACCGAGTACGCCTGCTACAATAGATGATATAGCCAAACCAATTACACCTAGTGCTGGGAAACCGTATTTCCCGAAAATAAGCAAGTAGTTTAAAGCCACTTTTATTCCGCCGCTAATAGTGGAGACCATCATCGGCGTTAAGGTGTCTCCTACTCCTCTGAAAGAGGAATCAAAGATGTTCATCACGAAGAACAGTGGTATTGTTAGGGAACTTATGCTTAAGTAAACTGTTCCTTTCACTAAAACACTTTCTTCAACTTTAAAAATAGAGAGAATTTCTCTTGAAAACAGCGCTATAGCTATAGTAGCGGGAAGAGACACTACAGTAGCTAAGATGAACGCGTTTACAAGAGTCTTATACACTTCATCTACTCTGCCTTCACCTTTTCTTCTTGCACAGATAGCTAAAACACCTATTGAAAGAGCTGACGAGACTATAGAGATCATATGGAGTATCTGACCTCCTAAGCCAACAGCAGCTAGCGCAGCCGCACCTAGCTGTCCTATCATTATAGCGTCGATGGTGAAGAAGGAAACTCTAATTAGATCGGCTACAACAACAGGCCATGCAATTCTGAAGATCTCTTTATACACCCTCAGAGAAACTGCTATTCAACATAAATACTTTGACACGCTCTCTTTCCAAAACTGTGTCTAAGTGTGTAATATAGGTAACTCAGCTCCCTTAGAACATGAGATTCCTATAAAGCTATAATCCTCTTAGAGAGTAAAACTAATCTAGTTTCACTGAGTAAGATTATTGCCGATGAAGAGGAGCCGCAGCCACCGATATATGAGGCCTGCCCCTACCCCTGAGGCCCGAGAGGGATTCTCGTGAAGCCTGAACTAAAGTGGTGTCGAGACTGCAACTTACCGGTTTTTACTAGTTGTTGTCCTCTCTGCGGAGAGAGGTCTCTATCAGTCAATATTAGCCCGCCTTATGACCCCAGGCCAGCATTTTCTAACGACATAGAGTTATTAAAGAAGCTTTTGAGAGAGAAACTTGGAGTAAGGGACTATACTAAGATTCTTGTAGAGCCTGTTTTGCTTAATAGGGTCTACTACTTGGATTCAGTAGACGAAGTTATTGTTGCGGGAGAAAGAAGCTTAACTGTGAAGTATGATTGTGTTGAAAGAGATTTTATTGTCAAGCCTTGGGGTAAAGTGGCAGAGCTTATAGCTGAAGAAAAGCTAGGGTACTATGCTGAGCTTAAAGAAGACTACTCTAAGGGAAGTCGTCTGAGCAGAGCAGATATTGTTGAGGGAGATTTACCTGAGGAAGAAGCATATGTGCCTTTTGTCGCTAAGGAGACTTTTGGCATCCTACATTTAACTGGAAAAGAAGTAGTTGTAGAGGAAGTGTGGACTAAGGAGGTCTTAGAGTTTCCCGAGAAGAGAAGTATTTTAGAGGTTTTCGAGCATCTCTCAGGTAGAGTAGAGTATCTTAAAGAGAAGGCTGTTAAGCTGATTGAAAGGTATTGTTTTAAGGGAGGATTAAAGCCTATAGTTAATTTCTCGGGTGGAAAAGATAGTACTGTTGTCTTGTCTATTGTGTGTGAAGCGGGAATATGTGAGGCTGTTTTAAGTAATACTGGACTAGAGTTTGCTGAATCACTCGAGTATTCTAGACGTGTGGGAGCGAAAATAGGAGCTGAAGTACATGAAGTGGTCGCGGACTGGAGTTTCTTTGAAGAAGTGTTTAAGAGACATGGTCCTCCTGCTAGAGACAACCGCTGGTGTACTCGGGTGCTTAAAATACTTCCTTTAAACAAGTTTCTTGGAGAAAAATATCCGCTAGCAGATATAGTGTCTATCACTGGTCAGAGAAAATATGAGTCTCCGAAAAGAGCGCGTGCAGGATATTTCGCTAAATCAAGTACCCCTGGCAAAGTTAAGTACATTGCATCACCTATTCTCAACTGGACTACGCTAGATGTCTACGCCTACCTTTACTTAAATAAAATTGAAGTTAATCCGCTCTACTTGAGGGGATTGGTGCGAATAGGGTGCTTCATGTGCCCTACAATGCATTCAGTAGACTTCAAGAAAATAGAAGAATTTTACGGGAAGTACTACTTGTGGTGGCTTGAGGAGCTAAAGAAGTACTGCAGGGAGAGAAATATAGATTCGAAGTGGGTTGACTATGGCTTATGGAGGTGGCTATATAAGTATCCTCCTCACGCGTGGCGGACGGCTAAGAGAGTAAGCTTAAACTTAGCTAGAGTTATTGAGAGAAATACGAGAGAGATAGCTGTCCTAAGGGTTTCTAAGAAAAAGGCGACTATTGTTTTTAGAAGTGCTCCTTCCAGCTCATTTAAGAGTATATTAAGTATGCTTAAAGTAAAGATAAAGGGAAGCGAGTTTTCGTATAGAAAGTGTAGTGGAATATTAGCGGGCAGTAGAGTAGAGGTGAGGGGGTCTCCGAGAGACTTGCTAAAGCTTTTGAGGAAGATTGTCGAGGCTTATGGGATGGCTAACTACTGCATTCTGTGTAGAGCGTGTGCAGAAGTATGTCTTAGTAAAAGTATCAGCTTTAAGGGGAGGAGCCTTCGAGTAGACTTAGATAAGTGCTTGGGATGCGGGGAGTGTGTTAGAATATGTCCCGTCGCAGGGATCTTAGTGAAGAAGGCTGAAGCCCTTTTAAGGCAGGCGAGGTTTAGTGTAGAGTCTGGCTAGTCCTTCAATAGTTCTAACACCTAACTCTCTAGCTACTCTCCTTACTTCTTCTCGATACCTGTGATTCACTCTCAGCCCCAGCTCGCTTAAGATACCTGAAAGTCTTTTGGCCTTCTTTTCTCCTTGCTCGTCAAAATCAGTTAATATAACTATAGTGCGTTCGCGGTATTTCTCCACGAGCCAGTAGGCGAGCTCTACTATGGGCCTATGTGAAATCTCTACTACTATTCCACCGAAGCCTGCTTTTCTCAAGAATTCTCGGTCATGTGCTCCTTCTACAAGTATTACTGTTAAGTCGAGCTCCATGTCTCTTAGAAGCTCATCGAGAAATATTCTTAGTTTCCTTCTATCGAACATTCTTTTAAAGAAATTCATTCCCCTTTATTATTCTAGCGAAAGTATTCACGGAGTCTATGGGTCTACTTAGTCTCTAAAGATTTTAATTACTTTAACGAAATAAAAATAAGTTTGGAATAGAGGAATTATGCGATGAACCTATTTGTAAAAGAGCTTACTGAAGAATTTTATAGTAAGGTCTTGCCTAAGTTAAGTGCTTTAGTAGATGAGACTACGAGATTTCTGTATTTTTTAGCATGGCTCAATACTAGGCTTGAAGAAGAAGGCTTGGGTAGGATCATTATAGTTGGGGGGTTTGCTGTAGAGGTGTATAGTGGTGCAGCCTATAGAACTCTTGATGTAGACATAGTTGTTGAGGGAGAAAAGTCTATAAGTATTGTTAGAGAGTTTCTTGAAAAAATATGTGGAGAAGATAGGGGAAGAGTGCTTGTGCCTAAGCTTAGAGTTCTTGCTGCTAAGGGAATAGATATTGTCGGGAGAAGATTTATCGAGCCTAAAGAACCCACTGTTTTGAAAATCAATTCGCTTAAAATATACTTAGAGTCAGTAGAGGAGCTTATTGTAAAATACTTGTGTGCCTGGAAGTACTGGAAGGCTGATGAAGATAGGAGCAAGGTCTTTATCTTAATTAAAGTTTACTGGAGTAAGCTAGATAAGGAATACTTATATAAGAGGGCAAGAGAAGAGGATGTTTTAGAAAAGCTTGAAGAGTGTTTTAAAGCACTAGGTTTGAGGTGATGTCTATTGGATGAACTTACATGGGAGGAGCTTGTTAAGAATAGGTCTTGGGAGGATTTAAGGTATGCTGTTAAAGTCGTGCTTAAGGAGCGGAAAAAGCGTCGGCTTAGAGGCAGTAAGAGAAGTGTAGTTGATGACGTGAAGTTAGCTGAGCTCGCTGCTCTCCTTGTCGAGGAGCTTGTGGAGAAAGAAATTATTGTTTTAAAGGTTTTGGAGAGTGGTCAGCTTGAGATAGTATGGAATTTAGATAAGTTTAAAAAGATTTAGAAGAGCGCTTTCTCCGATTTTTTATCGAATATGTGTAGTTGGTTGAGGTCTAGTACCACTTCTACTTCTTCACCTATTTTTGCTCTATATGATCCTGGTACTTTTACTAGTATTAGCATGCTTCCTGTGTTCACATGGAGAATAGTGTCTGAGCCTAGTGGTTCGACAAAGTCTATTTTTCCTTTTATTTTCCAGGGCTTTATGTCAGTGGGGATCATGTGTTTTTCTATGTACATGTGTTCTGGTCTAATTCCGACAGTTACTGTTTTGTTTAAGTATTCTGCAAGAATACTTCTATACTTTTCTTCAAGAGCTATAGTGAAGTCTTGTGCTTCAATAAGTATTTTGTCTTCTTTCTCAGCTATAGTTGCGTCAAAGAAGTTCATTCGAGGACTCCCAATAAATCCTGCTACGAAGAGATTAGAGGGCTTGTTATATATTTCGTCGGATGTACCTACCTGCATTATCTTACCCTGATTCATTACAGCTATGCGGTCAGCCATAGTCATAGCCTCCACTTGATCATGTGTGACATAGATAGTAGTAACTTTGATTTTCCTTTGTAGTTTCTTTAGCTCGCTTCTCATCATTACTCTCAAGAGGGCATCTAGGTTACTGAGAGGCTCGTCCATGAGAAGTACAGCAGGCTCTATAACAATAGCCCTAGCGACAGCTACTCTCTGCCTCTGTCCTCCTGATAGCTGGTGAGGATACCTATTAAGAAGCTCCTTTATTTTCAGCAGCTCAGCTGCCCACTCCACCCTCTTCTTAACTTCACTTTCAGGAACATTTTTGATTTTCAAGGGAAACGCTATATTGTCAAATACGCTCATGTGAGGCCACACAGCGTAGCTCTGAAACACCATTGACACATTTCTATCTTTAGGAGGTAGCAGTGTTACATCTTGGTCTCCGAAGAAAACTTTGCCCTCATCTGGTATTTCGAGACCAGCTATACACCTTAATGTAGTGGTCTTACCGCAGCCGCTTGGACCTAAAAGGACAATAAATTCTCCATCTCTTATAGTTAGATTCACCTTACTTATAGCTACCACTTTCCCGAATCTTTTAGTCAGGTTTTCAAGCCTGACTTTAACCATTCACATCACCTCAAAGCACCTACCTTAAAGTTATACCCCACATAGTTACTAAGTATTTTCTAGCAATAAATACAAATATCATAGCGGGTAAGACCATAATAAAGCCTCCGGCAAACTTATAGGGATCAGGTGCAGCCATAGCTGATATAAGTATGTCTGCTGGAAGAGTCCTATTTACTAGTGTCAGCACTGAAGCAATAAACACTTCGTTCCACGACATAATAAACGTGAATATTGCTGCAGCAGCTAGACCTGGAAGAGCTAAGGGCAAAGTTATTTTGAAAAAGACTTCTGCGCGAGAGAGTCCGAAAACCATGCCTGCCTCTTCATATTCTACAGGTACGCTCACAAATATACTGGAGGTTATGAGTACAACGAAAGGTAAAGCCATTGATGTATGTGCTAGAGCTACTCCGAGTAGGGTATCTGAAAGCCCGAGCTCTATGTAAAGTACTGCCAGAGGAACAGCCATAGTCATTACAGGAAACATTCTCAAAGCTATTATCAGAAGCTTTATACTATCTTTTCCTGGAAACACGTATCTGGCTAAAGCATAGCCTGCTGGAAGCCCTAGTGCAAAGCTAATAGCGATAGTTAAGAAGGCTACTATCACGCTGTTTAAAACACACTTCCATCCTTTCAGCACTATCAGCAGATCTTCAACGTTTTTAGTAGTGAATACTGTTGGTAATATTTTATGTATATTGTAGTAGTCTCTCGGGTCTGCGAAAGCTGAGATAGTGATTAAGACTATTGGCGTAAGTATCCACACGGCAATAACTAATGCCGCTGCGTATAAGGCCAGTCTTTTTAGAGCAAATTTCTGCTCAGGAGTTAACACCATGGTCTCACTCTCTAACTAAATACTCGGGCTTAAGCAACTTTATGTAAAGCCAGCCTATTAAAACGGAGAAGGCGGCTATAAGTAGGGAGTACGCAGCAGCAACATTAGGTACTCTGACCTCATTTTGCCAGTAGTAAGCCTCACCGGCTAGAATTGGTATGTCTCTGCCAGCGAGAATCCATACTACACCAAATATCTGGAGAGCGAAAAGAGTTCTAATGATAAGCGCTGTCTGCAGGCTAGGTTTAAGCAGGGGCAGAATTATATAGCGTAGCTTCTGTAGCCACGAAGCTCCAAATACTTCTGCTGCTTCTATGTAATCACGTCCAATCATCTGGAATCCGGCGAAAAGCACAACAAAGACTATTGCGGTGGCGCGCCAGATCTCTGTAATTACTATTGCTAGTACTTCCATGTCACGGTATGCGTATCCAAAGAAGTGCAGAGGCTTATCTATTAGACCTAAACTGAGCAAGACTTTGTTCAGATAGCCGCTTCCAGACAAAATATTGTACCATATTAAAGCTGCTGCTACATCGCTTATCGTCAGAGGTATTATGAAGATATAGAGTACCAGATTAGAGCCCTTAAATCTAGTGCCGAGGATTAAAGTTACTGTAAGAGCTAGTAATACTTGTAGAGGTATTATTATCGCAGCTAGAGTAAACGTGTATTTTAGTGCCTCCCAGAAATGGAAGTCTCGGGCAAGGGTCTCAAAATTTACCAGTGAAAACATTCCGCTAGTAGGGTCTTGAAAGGCTAGAATTATAGCTTCAACAAGAGGATAACCTATGAAAACAGCCATGTAACATAAAGTTGGTAAGAGCAGAAGGTAAGGTGTAATTCTTTTAAAGAGGACGGGAGTTCTATGGGACACATTTACCCCCCAGTAAATTATCTCTTAATAATATAAGTATTAGCTAATAAGTAAAAAAATAACTATGTTAACCGCTATCTGGAGGCGGCAGAGGTGCACCTGTTTCTTCGAAGAGCTTTAGCAGCTTAGGTCCTATTTCATTAATTACTGTCCGTATATCTTCGCCTTTAATGACTATTCGCTCGAAAGCTTCTCTATAGGCTTTGCAGAACTCGCCGCCCTTAGGACCTAGGCTGGGTATCATGGCTAGTATAGCATCTTTGCTACTCACCTGCTTGTTTACTCCAGTAGCCATGATTTTTAGTGAGCCACTAGGTATCTTACCTACTGCTTCATTAGTGCTCGGGAAGAAGCCTACCTTCTCTAGTATTTTTACCTGAACTTCTGGTCTAGTGAGATATTCTATTAGCTTCCATGCAGCTTCCTTATTAGGAGCGTTCTTTGGTATAGCCAAGCCTACGACTACTAAGATAAATCCTCTGCCTTTAGGTCCTCGTGGTACAGGAACTACTACGAATTGATCTGGTTTCTGGACAATAGCGTCTTTGATTCTGGCAGTGTGGTCCCATGCAATCCACACTTCTTCTTTTAGTAGAGGCTCAGCCATGGCGTCCCATGTAGTGCTAGATGGATTTACATACTGCCATAGCTCTTTAAGGTAATTCCACATCCTAACAGCGTCGTCACTAGCGAAATTCTTTACCTGAGCACCCGTGTAAGATGGATAAAGGTATCCGTGAAGGAATCTATGGAATAGTCCTTTGGGTGCTACAGGGAACCCTAGTTTCGGGGAGCCTGTTTCTTCCTGTAGTTTCTTAGCCCACTCTAGTAGAGCATCATAGGTCCATTTGTCAGTACCTTCGATTACATCTTGCTCTGTTAATCCCTCAGGCAGATATTGAAAGGCTTTCTTATTAACTACCATTACGTAGGTTGCTGTTAGCCACGGTATGTAAGCTTTTATGCCATGTATCTTTGAGTACTTCTCAAGTATTTCAGGAAACGTTCTTCCAGAGAGTGCACCAAATTTAGTTAGGTCCTCGAGATACTGTTTTGAAGCAAATAAGTCGAGTCCTCCGTGTAGCTCAGCTACGACGCTTATAGTAACCTTCTTTGCCTTCATTTCAGCCTCCATTCTTGTAGCGAGGTCTTCATACGATATTGGGACAAACTCTACCTCAATTCCTTTCTCTTCCTTAAAGGCGGGCAATAACTCTCCTTCAACAAATGCTCTCTCTTTAGTTGGGCAGAGCTGTGTAGAGGCCCAGAGGATCTTAGCGGGCTTAGTCAGAATGAAGAAGTAGTAGTAGGCGGCTATTATCGCTATGATAACGATAGCGGCCACTATTATTAAGGTTTTTTTCCCGAGAGGCATGTTCTCTACGGAGTTATATGGGAAAAACGTATTAATAAAACTTTCTAACTTTTTCCTATATGGTGCAGGTGACGGCTGAGAAGGAGCTTAAGAATCTCTTTCGATGTCTGGGACTAACCCTCCATGATGCTGAAGTATATGTAATACTGCTGGCGCGGGGGCCTATGACTTTAACAGAGGTAGCTAAAGAGCTTGAAAAACATAGACCTCAGGTATACGAGTCGCTAGAGCGCCTGAAGGTAAAGGGATTGGTTGAAGTCAGTGAAGGCAAGCCTACTCTTTATCGTGCAGTAAAGCCTGAGGTACTTTCAAGTATTTTTGAAGAAGAAGTAAGATCCTTTAAGGAAAATGCCCTAAAATATTTAAAGAATATTGAGAGAAAAGCTCCTCCACCAAAAGAGTATGTAGTATGGATGCTTAGAAGCTACAAAGGATTGATGAGACGCTTCCACGACACTACTAAGCAAGCACAGATAGACCTGGCTGTATGCGGGGGATCTCGTTTTCTCAAAAACATCATAGAGGATCTTATAGACGCTCAGAAGAGAGGAGTATGTGTTTACGTAATCGCCTATGAAGTACCTGGAGAAGCCCTAGATCTAGATCTCCTTAAACCCTTGAAGAAAGTAAAGATAGCTGTTTCAGGAGACCTGATGATTGTAAGGGATTCGGAGCAAGCTGTACTAGCTCAGCGTAGGCTAGGAGCTCGTGTTAAGCCAAGCTACGGGCTATTGATAGAAGAACCTGTACTCATAGACTATCTTCTCCACGACTTCTTCAACAGATGGATTAGAAGCAAGCCGTACCGCGATGAAGCAGTTTCTTTACCAGTTTCGTTCACTATATTTAGGATAGCTATATTAGAAGCAATGAGGCTTATGGAAAAAGGTGTGAAATTGTGGGCACGGCTTGAAGGTAGGTGGGTAGAGACTAGTGAAGAAGGAGTGCTTGAGGGCAGAGTTGTCGATGTAGTGATGGATATGACTACTGGTCTAACACACTTTGTCATAGAGTCTGAGGGGTCTCGTGTGAGAGCTGGGGGGCCTGACGCAGTAGTAGAAGAGTTTGCTACAAAGAAGATTCTACTTGACGAGGTGAGGTAGTTTTGGCTAAGTTTCCTTATAGTAGAGTGCTTCAGTTTAACTTCGAAGATGCTTTGGCGAGTGAAGTCAGTAAAATTAAGGGTAGCGACATAGTAGCTTTAGCGAAAAGAATTCACGCAAATACTATCGTAGTGTTCGCTAGAGATGCTTGGGGCAGAGCATACTTCAATAGTTCTACTACTAGGAAACACTCGAAACTTAAAGGCAGAGACTTTCTCAGAGAGTTAGTTGAAGAGGCGAAAAAACATGGAATACACGTTATTGCAATGATAGGACATACAACAAACCCTGAGCTCTACAAGAAGCATCCCGATTGGGCTCAGCGGAGAGCAGATGGGTCTGTAATAACGATGGACACTGATCCGCTGGAAGTCGAGGGTCCTATGAGATGGCCTCTAATGTGCCTCAACAGCCCATTTCTTGACGTGGTGGCAAGAGAGGCGGAGGAGGTATTAGAGTACGGTGTAGACGGAGTGTTCTTAGACTCTTTTAGGTATATGCCAGATGCTGAGAGAGCCTGTTTCTGTGATTACTGTGTAGAGAAGTATAGACGTGAAAATGGCGTAGAGCTACCTAAAACAGCTAACTGGGAGTCCGAGGCATATAGAAGGTCCTTTTTGTGGAGATACATGGTAAACGTCAATGCTATAAAGAAAATACGTGAAGTCGCCCAAGCTAAGCGTAGCGAAGCCATACTAGTATACAATAGCCATCCTCTCGGTTGGAAGGGAAGAGCCAGTAGAATCGTAGAGCTCGCCCGCAACTACATAGATGTAGTCTTCGCAGAGTGCTCTGAGGCAGACTACCAGCCACCCGGATTTATAGCAGAAATGGTTAAACTGTCTCTAGCTGTAAGCGGAGGGAAGCCTATCTGGGCTTCACGTAACTCGTTCCACGCGTGCCTAACGAGTACCGTTACCACGCCCGTAGCTATAAGACAGGGGCTTCGAGAAGCTTTCGTAGCAGGAGGATATCCTCTTTACCTAGTGTTCAGCACAGCATTCGCTAATGAACCAAGAGTAAACAGAGGTGTTGCTCAAGTATACAGAGAATTAGAGAAACTAGAAGAGTATATGGAAGACACCGAGCCACTGCGCTACGCCGCGGTACTGTTTTCCAATAGGAGTAGAGACTGGGGAGGCAAAGATAGACCAGATCACGTTACAGACTCGTTCAGAGGCTTTTACTACGCGCTCACATGGCGGAGGCTCCCTGTAACATATATATGTGACACAGACTTAGATGAAGCAAAGCTTGAAGGATTTAAGGTAATAGTGCTTGCCAACGCGTACTCTCTAAGCAGGAGAGCTGTTAAAGCAGTCGCAGATTTCTCAGAGAAAGGAGGGGTTATTGCGTCATACCTTACGTCCATAATGGATGAGCAAGGGAACTTTATGGAGGAATTTGGTCTCTCCGAAGTTCTCGGAGTAAGTTATGAGGGAGTTATAGAGGCTCCTTGGTCTTACGTCAAAGTAACTGAGTCTCACGAAGTGTTCGGCGACCTTAAAGAAGGCTCACTGATACTCTGGGGAGACTTTGATAGAGAATTCATAGACTCTAGAGTTCCTGCAGGTATTGCTAACCATGCTAGAGTCTCGCTACTTAACGAAGCGAAAGCTTTAGCTAGGGTCGTAGCGCCGAGAACTAGCTTCGGATACGAATATGAGAACGGTAGGTCTCCTCCTTAACCTGGAGCAGTGCTCAATGCACCAGCCATAGTGGTTAGAGAAGAAGCACGTACAGTTTACTTTTCAGGACAGCTGGGGAGAATTTACTGGAGAATAGGGATGCCTGATCTCGAGACACTTATGGTCTATTCAGTACTTTGGTCGGGCGGAGAGCCGCCGGTGGAAGTCGAGGGGCCAGGTCTCTTACAGGTGGAAGCATACAAGAGAAGTGGCCAGTTAATAGTGCATCTGCTGAACTTGACTTATGACCGCAGAATAATAGTGAGAGGAAATACTGCGAAAACTAGAGGATGGGCTAGTACTGCAGAAAGCGTACATCCACCATCGTCAGTAGTGCCGCTAACTGATCTCTCCGTAGTTGTAAGAGAAGGAGAGTACAGGAAAGCATATTCTCCTCTCACAGGAAGAAAATTTGCTTTAGAGTGTGAGAATGGAGTCTACAGAGTAAAAGTCAACGTAAACGAGTATGAAGTCTTAGTTTTAGAGTAATCTAAACATTTAGATAAAGTTCTTTATTCTAGCTATGTGAAATAATTTTATGTGGTAATTTATAACGCTATTTAAACATATTTAAGCTTAAATATTTTTCACAATGCTTTATGTAGTTAGGGGAGGGTTATTGTCATGCCGTCGTAGGCTACTGTAGCTCTACTAGTTTTCTCAGCGACGTAGCGTCTTAGCTCACTGAATGGAAGGTTCTCGTGAGAAATATGTGTCAGCACAGTGAGGTTTACGC
>QMSB01000042.1 GCA_003650815.1 Thermoprotei archaeon
CTTTATCTAGATGGTTTGGAGAAAGATTTACTAAATACATGCTTGAGTCTTTAAGTTATCCTTCTTCCCGATATTACATTAGAGTAAATACTCTAAAAACTACTGTTGATTATGTTATTGACGAGTTACGTAAGATAGGACTGGAAGTTTTTAGAAGTAGTTTTCTTCCAGAAGCTTTAGCTACTCCCATTAGAGGACCGTTTAGAATAAACATATATGCAAAGAAAGTAGTTGTAGATAAGTTTACAGCAGAGAGCGTAATGCTAGGCGCCGATGTATATTCTCCAGGAGTTATTCGAGCCAAAAATATAGATGAAGGGGATTTAGTCACAGTAGTAGCACCTAATGGGCGTCCAGTGGCCGAAGGAGTAGCTCTCATATCTGGCAGTGAGATGCTGCACAGAAAAAAGGGACTCGCTGTAAAAACCTTAAAATCATTATTTAAAGCACCTAAGATTAGAGCTCTAAAGCTATTTACTGAAGGAGCAATATATGACCAGAGTCTGCCTGCAATGATAACTTCGAGAATTCTAGACCCTAAGCCAGGCGAAGTAATTATAGACATGTGCGCAGCTCCTGGAGGAAAAACTACGCACATAGCGCAGCTTACTGAAAATAGAGCCACGATTATTGCTGTTGATAGATCTAAGAATAGATTAGCTAAGCTGGAAGAAAATTGCAGAAGACTAAACGTCACCTGCGTTAAGACTCTTGTACATGACTCAAGGTATCTGTCTGAAGTAATTGGCGAAAACTATGCAGATAAAGTTCTCTTAGACCCCCCTTGTACGGCCTTAGGAGTCCGCCCCAAGGTTTTTGAGAAAAGGAAAGCTAAAGATATTGTCGCGACTGCTGAGTATCAGAGACAACTTCTGAGAGAAGCAGTTAAGCTTGTTAAAAGAGGTGGCATAATAGTATATTCTACGTGTACCTTAAGCGTGGAGGAAAACGAGCTCAATATCATATATGCTTTAAGAAAAATGAGACTTAAGCTCGTGAAACAAGAGCGTATGATAGGCATGCCATCAAGTACCGTATTGAAAAATATTCCACTTGGCTATACTCAGAGGTTCTTCCCCCACATACACGAGACTCCTGGCTACTTTATAGCTAAGCTAGTTAAGACCTAACATATTTTGTTTTAAGTCTGCTTCCGCAGATAGGACAAGTATTTAATCCTACAAAAGTTCTTCCACATGCCTGACAGTAGTACATCTTTTTCTTACTTTGACCTATAGGCGGGT
The DNA here is from genome assembly GCA_003650815.1 of Thermoprotei archaeon. Lineage (GTDB taxonomy): Archaea > Thermoproteota > Thermoprotei > Thermofilales > B15-G2 > B15-G2. The sequence continues at coordinate 1,245 of QMSB01000042.1, forward strand.
GAACCACTGGTTTAAAGTCTACTTTAACGGATTTGAGTATACTCTGAATCTTATAGTCATCAGTAAAGACAGAGACTTCTACTCCACTAGCTGAATACTCTAGAGCTAGCGCTATAACACTAATATCAGCTTCCGAAAGATCTCTGTGATAACCCATTTTCGTGGCTATTTTTCTAGCTCTGCGCACATATTCACTTTTAGGCTGCTTTATTTCTATGAAACCTCGCTCCTTGAGAGCAGATAAAACATACCTTGACAGACTACTTTTTAGCTCTCTCAAAACTTCAGGAGATGTAACTGCTCTAGTGTTTCTCAGGAGGAGAGCTGCCCCGTGAATGAGAGCTGAAGTGTCAAGAACCACTACTTTCACTTAAACACCTCTTAATCGAAACCCTATTTTTCTAAAAGGATTTTTTGAAAACCTTATAAATCTGATGCAATGTTTATCAGACAGATATATATGTATTTTCCCGCTTCGAGGAACCTGTATTGAGTCTATTCCGTCACATATCAGCAGTCCCTCACGTTTCGTAGAAAAAATAGTAATAGTGCTCTCTCCCTTAATGACTATTGGTCTCGTCCAAGGGTTGTATGAGCAAAGTGGGCACACTATAAGCGCATACAGTCTAGGGTCTAGGATAGGTCCTCCTGCTGATAATGTGTAAGCAGTAGAACCTGTAGGCGTCGCTACTATGACTCCGTCTCCTCGGTCTTCGTACAGCATCTCGTTATCTACTAGAACCCTATAATTAAACACCTTAAAGGGTCTTTCGCCGACAAAGACTGCTTCATTTAAGACAAGGATTCTCTGTTCACTAAAATCAAAAAACACCTCCGCTCTAAACCGCTTATCTATAAAATACCTCCCTTCTAATATCCTTCTAAAAGCCCACAAAAGCCCGCGCTCACTAATTTCAGTTAAGAAGCCGACAGTTCCAGCATTAACTCCGAGTAAGGGAGGAGGATTCTCCACTTTATGTACTGACTTCAAAATTGTTCCATCTCCTCCAATACACACTATAAAATTGCTCTTCTCGCACAACTTACTGATATCTGCTACTTCGCATATTACTTTAAGTCTTTCAGCAGTTAAGTTTTCAACAATATACTCTACATTAAGCTGTTCAAGCAATTTCACAGTATTTAGAGCTACTTTAACAGCCTTAACGTCATCCGAGGCTACTATTCCCACTTTCATAGACCTCCTCCTTTAAAGCCTCACTGTTAAAAAGCACCTCTGACACAAATACTTTATGAAACTTAACTCTCTTCATCGTCTTATCCTAAGACCAGAGCCTTCAAAGCGCAACAAATATTTAAGAGAACACAATAAGTAATTCACAACAATAGAGACATGCGAGGTGGAGATATGTCTAAGCCTGTTGACGCTGGAAGCCTAAAAGTGGGATCATTTATAGTAATAGACAACGAGCCCTGTAAAATAATGGAGATAGAGAAATCCAAGCCAGGTAAACACGGGTCAGCCAAATGCAGAATAGTGGCCATCGGATTGTTTGACGGAAATAAGCGAAGCATAGTCGTTCCAGCTGATTCTAAAGTAGAGGTGCCGATAGTAAATAAGAAGACTGCACAAGTACTAGCACTTCTACAAGACACCATCCAGTTAATGGACTTATCTACGTATGAAGTCTACGAAGTACCAGTGCCCGAAGACGAAGATTTAAGAAAAAGAATATCTCCTGGAGTAGAAGTAGAAGTATGGGAAGTACTCGGACGAAGAAAAATAATGAGAATTAAATAGATTTAAGGAAAGTGATGAGCCCCTTAGTCTGAAAGATGAAGAAGATTATGAGTGCTGAAAATAGGTAGCACCACTTAATAGTACGCTCCATGGGGTTTAGGCGGCGGAGCCACAAAAATGTAGTACTTTTCTTCGCCTCTAATTTCTTCTAAAATTCTTTCAATTACAAGCTTTCTCGGATCTGGTATTTTCACTCTCTTTTTAATATCATCAAAACTACTAAAAGGCTTCTTTCTTCTCTCCTCCAATATTCTCCACAGAGTTTTCTTCCCTATACCTCTCAGCAACTCCAGGCTATGCATTTTAGTCGTAAGTGGTGGTGCTTTATTGAAAAAGTCCACAAACCTCTGCTCCTGTTTTGAAACTATTTCCTCTACTATTCCAGGTAGCTCGTCTCTAGCTAATGGAGTTAAATCATCATAAGTTATCCTCCGTAAAACTCTCTCAACCTTTTCTCTAATCCCCCTCCCTATGAACACTCTTTCTCCAACGGACAATGTCATGCCTCGATAAGGCGCTACTTCAAGCAATGTAAAAAAGTTTTCACCCACCACCTGTGCTACAGGCCCTCTATAACCTCTATATCTCTTTAATGGTGATGGAATGAAATCTAATACGTATGCATACTCTTCATAATACTTCTTAGGGAAAACCATCGGGTTCACCGATACTCGTTAATTACCGATAACATTTTTTCCAAATCCTCGGGTAAAAAAACCTTAGTAGTCTCCTTAGCCAGAATAGTCCTTAATTCATCAACCGTTTTAGGCATAATATTGACTACTTGAACTGCTGAAAATTCAGATAAACCAAATTCTTTGACTAGTCTGTTTAAAAGTTCAGATGCATGATCACCGTCTATTTTACTAAATTTTCTTAAATACTCTAAAACCTTCTCCTGTAATTGTGATAAACCATATTTTTCCTTAATTTCCTCTATTATTCTGACAGCTTGAGGTATAGCAATCATCTTCTGTGATAGTATCTTCATATCTTAATTCCATATGAATGGAAGTTTTTATCTTTTTCGTTAAAGAATTGCTCTTCATAAATATGTAAAGCTACCTCCTTTCTATAGGATTTAAGTTCTCTTTCCGTTAATCATAAACTATATTTCCTCCTTCTCACATGTATCACAGATAGTTTATGTCACTTGAGGAAATAGTGCTAAAACATGCACTAATTAATGCTATTAAATACGGAGGGAAGGCTTCAGTACAGGCAGTTATAGGAAAAGTTCTCGCAGAAAATCCCTTATTAAAAAAGGATATAGAGAAAGTAGTTAAAATAGCCGAAGCTACTGTCAATAGAGTAAATGAAATGAGTATATCTGAGCAGAAGGCACTGCTTGAAAAACTATTTCCAGGTACTTTCGCTAAGAAGAGAAGGAAGGAGACCAAGAAAACTCTTCCCCCTTTACCTAATGCTGAAAAGTACAAGGAAATTCGTACTAGATTTGCACCGAACCCAGATTTTGTACTTACGCTGGGAAATGCCAGGCCAGCTATTCTTAGCTATGAGTATGCTAGAATGTATCGAGGTAAGTTCATACTAAGATTTGAAGATACTGATCCTAGGACAAAACGGCCAATAAAAGAGGCTTATTCTCTGATCAAAGAGGACTTAAAGTGGCTTAAAGTATCCTGGGATGAGGAGTATATACAGTCCTTAAGAATGCACATATATTATCAATACGCAAGGGAGCTGCTAGAACAAGGTGGCGCATACATATGTAGATGCCCGCCATCAACTGTGAAAGAGTATAGAGCGAAGGGCATTCGTTGTCAATGTGCACAAAAGCCAGTAGAAGACCAATTGGAACTATGGGATAAAATGCTTGAAGGAGCTTTTAAAGAAGGTGAAGCTGTATACCGAGTAAAAACAGATCCCAAGTGCCCTGATCCCTCAGTGAGAGACTGGATAGCCTTTAGAATAATAGATACAACCAAGTACCCACATCCCCTTGTTGGAGACAAGTTCATAGTATGGCCTACATACAATTTTGCCTGCGCTATCGATGACCATGAAATGAAAATAACACATATATTAAGGGCAAAAGAACACATATCGAATACCATTAAGCAAAAATATCTCTACAAACACATGGGATGGAACTATCCTGAAGCCATACACTTCGGGAGATTAAAGCTTGAAGGATTTATACTAAGTAAATCGAAAATTCGTGCTGGTATTGAAAAAGGGCTCTATGAAGGTCCTGATGATATTAGGTTAGGAACTTTAATGGCTCTTAGAAAGAGAGGATTCTTACCAGAGAGTATCTGGGATCTGATACTTGAAGTTGGAATAAAGTCCTCAGAAGCGACTATAAGCTTCATTAATCTGTGCTCGCTTAACAGAAAGTACTTAGAGCCTAGGGCAAACAGATATATGTTTGTATGTGAGCCTATGCTGGTAGAAATAGAGACCAAAAAGGATCTCATAGCTAAAATAAGCAATCATCCATCGTATCCTGAGCGCGGTTACAGAAAAATAGTGCTACATGCTGAAAACAACATAGTTTCCGTATATGTCTCAAGAGAAGATATCCTCAAAAACAGAAACAAGCCCCTTAGGCTAATGGGTCTCGTAAACATCACTATAGATTGCATCCAGGAAAAGAAAGCTAAAGCAAGGCTTTATAGAGGAGATATAAGGGATATAAAAGCAGCTAAAGGAGACATAGTCCAGTGGGTGCCAGCTTCAGATAACGTTAAAACGAAAGTAATTAGGGTCAAGAACAATAACATAGTGATAGAAGAAGGTTTAGCAGAACCTTCTATTAAATCACTTAAGGTAGGTGAAAGAATACAGTTTATCAGATACGGTTTCGCGAAGTTAGACGAGATAAAGGAAGACGAAACAAGAATATTCATATATATTCATGACTAGACCGCTTAACCACAGCTACTATTAATCAAATGCACTAATCTCTGTTAAGTGCATACGGCTTCGATTTGTATAAAATGTTTTCAGGAAGCTTATCTCTATGTTTCAGTAAGAAGTTGATATCTTCTCTCTTATTACGGAGATCATCAGGAAGAAGTATCGTAATTTCGTCAATTATTGGATACCACCGACCGCAATTTTCACAGTAGAGTACTCCCTCCTTAACTTCATACTTCACACACTCTTCACATGGTGGTTTTTCAATCTCCTTAAGGCTCTTACCCAAATAACCGCAGTACAATTCACATAGTGGAGGCTCTCTCTCAATAACTCTTTCTGGATACTGCATGACATCTATCTTATATAGCCTTAATGGAAAATGTTTACACATCGGACATACTATCATATCTAGTAGCCGAAACTTCACATTATGCCTATAGATAGCCTTAACATAAAGATTTCCCTAATAATCTACATCAAAATATCTTCATTTACGCTTTCAGACTTTGAAATATGAATCGAGCAAATATATTTCAGTGTAAAAATTCCTATTACTGTGTCCTCTATTGAGAACGATTTAAAGAAGATCATTAGAAAAAGGCCACCAGTACTGGAGATTTTGCTTCATGCTATCGCCTTAGGAGAGTTCACAATGCCTCAGCTAGCCGAAGAGTGCGGCAATGTAAAAACTGCCGTCGTAAGAAGATATTCGCGCTACTTAATGAAAATGAACATCATTTATAGAAAAGCTGAGGGAATATATGCCTTAAACGAGTTTTTAAAAGATCAAATTGAAAAATTCGTTAAAAACATGGGTATAATTGCACATACTCGCAAATATTTACTAATAAATGGTGGACAGTACTATACACTTATAGTGAATAGGAGAAAAGGATTTGCTGTTAAGACTATAGATAAAAAAGTTATTACAGTTATTATTAAAAATGCAGATACTCTTCCTAGGTGGTTTTCTGTTAGACATGTTTATGAAAAGTTAAAAATTCCTATTAAATTAGCTTCACTCGCACTTAGAGTAATGTTTATCATGGGTATTTTAGAAAGGTCTACTATTGACGGCATGAAAGTTTACAAGTTTAAGAAATAGCTTCATAGACCAGCTGGTTCAAGATATCGTCAAATGTCTTCTTAATAATACCCTTCTTTTCGAGTGCTATGAGTGCTCTATACAAGCCTACTGGCGGAATACCCAGTTTTTTAGACCAAGAATACAAGTCTTCCTTACTGACTCTGCCTTTAGACAGTATATAACCACGAACAAGTTCTTCATAAGACTGATTCTCTGCAGGCTTTGGGGCTTCTTCGGCTTTCATCTTAACCTCTCTTTGGGGTTGTTTCTGACTTAAAAATTCTGTTAAAAGGACTTTTGGCTCTTCCTTTTTCTTTTTAGGCATACAATATATTTCATATCTTAGGCTACTTAATATATTTGCTTCCAAGAGCATATCAAACGCTAAGCAGAAAAATTTATTTCAAGCTGACTTAAAGAAAAGTTTGGGCCGGTAGTTCAGCCTGGAAGAATGCCGCTCTCGCAAGCCTCCGGGATAAGCGGTGGACCCGGGTTCGAATCCCGGCCGGTCCACAATTTTATGCTTACTTAATTGAAGTATAGTCTACTTCGTTTAAAACCTCACATAAACACATCATATATTCATGAAAACTTGAATGCATTAAGTATATTTATTTGGATATCACCGAGATATCACTTCAATATATCATTTAAAATAGCTTACAACTCTTTATTATTTTAACCTCTACAAGAATATCATGAACCGGAGAGAGACAAGTCCTGTAAGGAAAATACCTATACAGTGTAGAATACCTGTAGATCTAGATAAAAGGTTTCGCCTTAAAATAGCCGAGAAATACGGTGTTAGAAGAGGTGCTCTCGAAAAGGCCCTTACGGAAGCTATCATTCTATGGCTTAAGTTTCACGAAAAGGGTGGTGAAAATGAGAGAATATAGGGCTCTATTCTTAATAATAGTTCTTGCAGCTCTTCCAGCACTAATGCTGACTACTTCATCTACCGAGACCACCCACTTCTACGTTGAGGTAGAGTACTTCCTTGAGGGCTCCACTGAATTAAATATAATCCTCGGTGCAAATGAAGTGAGAGAAATAATAGCTCCTCCCGAGCCAGAGGGCTTTAAGCTTGAGTACATGGTAGTCACTACTAAGACAGGATATATTCCTAAGGAACTGACCCCTGTATCAACCACATTCGAGAAAGAAATAATTCAAGGAGATAAAATCTACGCAATAGTATCTAAAACAGGAAAACTTAAGATAGTCAACTCTGGATCAAAGAACTTTACGACAACATTACTCGTAAAAACACTCTATGTTAAAAGAAGCTGGTATAAAGTCTCGGGAGAGACCCCCGAGATAGTATTTAACATCACAAAGCCAGATGACCCGCTCTTTACTCTAAGCAACCTAACCGTGAAGATAACTATCGACAACTATGCTCCCTATAGAATAGTAGACATAATCGATCCCAGCGGAAAATCTCTCGTATCCTTAGAAGCTGAAAGTAAGATATCAGCGAAATCTTTCAGCGTAGATCTGAAGCACGTAGTTCTTGACTTCAGTGAAGGAGACCTTAAAGAAGGAACCTACGCAATTAAACTAAAATATAGCACTGAAGCAATCTTACCCTCAGCATTTATAGTAAGAAATGAAAAAATACTCAAAGACTCCATACCCCCTGAATCACAGAAGAGCTTTAGTGAGAAGACCCAGAGCGGAGGGAGGCACTTAGGATACGTAGTAATACTCTACTCAGTAATTCCAGAAACCAGCTATACTAAGGCAAAAGTAAAAATAACATCATCGCTCGTAGACCTTGTATTCCATGAAGCCCAAGAGATAGTCACTAAAGGTGCCTCCTACCTAGTACCGCCGCTGCGCTTCAAGTTCTGGGTTAAAGCGTACATAGTCTTCGGAGACAAGTTCACTATAGTAAACGACCTCAAAGAACCAGTAAACGTAATGTACATGCCTGTGACAATAGTGCCCACTGGAAAATGGACGCCTGAAGAACTCATAGCCGAAGTAAAGTCTGAACACCTAGAAGGCGCTGAATATGCCTACTTAGTAGTTCAATTACCGCCCAACGCGTATATCGAAAAAGTAGTTTCGCCTTCGGGAGTCACGTATCAGAAATACTTAAACAGCTACATACCTTGGGGCTCTGCTAATAGAAGTGTAAGCGTCTCAGGTAGAGAAATGTATATACAAGTGAAGTCGAGAAATCTCATTGAAACAGGTTCATATAGAATCTCAGTCAAGTGGCTCCCTATTCAAATTAAGGTAGTAGATTACAAGGGCAAGCCTATAGCTGATGCTGAAGTAGTAATTAAGACTTCTAGCGTAATGTTTAAGAAGTCCAGTGGTAAAGACGGTAAAATAGTATTTAAACCTTACATACCAGGAATCTATGAATTAGCCGTATACTTCAAGGGAAAACTTGTTAACAAGACTATAGTTCCAGCATTCTATAAGGAGTCTATGACTATCAGATGCTCAGTTTACGATCTAAAAATAGTGACTGTTGGAGCTAGAGGGCAGACTCTCAGTGATACCGTTATCATGATTATAGACACTGAAACAGATTCAGAACTTTACTCAGGCATAAGTGATAGCAACGGATACTGCGTGTTTGAGCAAGTACCTGCGGGAGAATATACTATTATAGCTAAATACAAGAGGGTATCGGCTTCCACTAGAATTAAAGTGACTGGGCCATTAGAGAAAAAGATACAGTTAGATGTATTCTTAGAAACACCTTTTGCAAACATTCCGTTAACAACTAAAGAGACCATAGGACTTATATTGGCTCTAGTAACGCTCGCAGGAGTCTTAAAGTGGTATAGCTCTAGGACACACAAAGTGGAGAACTAATTTCATACTATTTTACTAATCAATTTTTCTTTAAATTTTTAGCAATACATTGGTTCACCAGACTAATAATTACACTTTTATATCCCTAATGCTAAATGCATTCCCGTAATGCCCGTAACTGTTTTACAGAAGGAGCTTGGAGAAGTCGAGCTAACTAAAGAAAAATTCGATAAATATTTATTATTTATGAAGGAGATATTTGAATTTAAGTACAAGCCCCTCATAGAGTACATTACTCTCACAATTTATAATGAAGCTCCCTGTCTTTACATAAGATTATCTTCTCCTCAGGGTTATAGCTTAGAGACTCTCTTAATAGCTAAAACTCATCCTTTATATAGCATAAGTAGTACAGAGGCTCCTCCCTCTTTACTACAAGAAATAGCGAATTCTATTGAATACTTTACTTACTTTTTCGCTGAAACCGGCGGTAAAGGTCACGTGTATTTTATCTATGTGCCTGGGCAGTCCATAGTTCCATTAAGACAAGCTACGAAAAAACACAAAATGATTGAAAAACTATTCTTCGAAAACATGATATACCTGTTCGTGCTCTCGATGATAATCTCCTTTCTATTATACTTACTTGTCTATCTCCTTGTTCCGCTAGAATACCTTCCAGTAGCAATAATTCTAGCTCAGTCACCACTGCTAATACTGGCTCCAAAAATCATCGAGTTGCTCGGAGACTGGATAATAAATGAAAAACATCCTATAGTAGTGATTGTTGATATATCACTAAATATAAATGAGTATGAAAACTTTGTAAAAAATATTTTTAACAAGTATAAATATGAAATAAAAACTAAGATATTTCACGCTATTTCACAAGACTTCCACGCAAGCTTAAATAAATATAAGGTATCTGAAATACTCAAATCATATGGAGCTTCAATAGACCCAGACTTCATCAACATCAGAGTAATAGACCTGTACTCTATTGTCTCAAACATATTCAAAAAATATAGATTGGCAGTACCAAAGATAATTTTATCAAATATAATAGTCCCGAATGCCGCCGCCAGCGGAATACTGACCCCCTACTCAGTGCTACTAATAACCTCAGGTCTCCTAGTGAAGCTAACTGACAACGAGATTTCAGCCGTTATAGGACATGAGGCCAGCCACTTGAAAAATAAAGATCCTCTACTATTCTATATTTTAAGTTCAGCCGAGTATTTAACGCGACTCTATTTGATAGCTTATGTTTTATGGCCACTACTTATAAGGGCAGGACTATTGCTCGAGTTACTCTATTTATATTTCTCATTAACCGCCTTATTTTTTGTTGCTAAGTTTCTCGAAGCAAGAGCTGATATAGAAGCTGCTGCTAAAGTAGGTAGTGGAGATCCCTTAGCTTCTGCTTTAAAGAAGATTGGCTTCAGAAGGTTAATTAGAGAGACCCGCTTTTACGGGCGAGCGAGAAGCTGGCTCCTTTGGGATCCTCATCCTCCAGTATCATTTAGGATAGAGCTCCTCAGACGTATTCGAGTCGAAGACATCAAAAATCCCTGGATATTCTCTATTGTTGAGTGCACTAAAGACTTTATTCAATCAGTTTTATCATAGCAGTAACGAATCTCTAATCAAGTCTCATTACAGATGTTCTTAAGAAGAGTTTGTCAACAAATAACAATACTTTTTTAACGAAATGTTTATTATACTTCACGTTTTAGAAAAATAGATACGCCGCGATGAGTGAGGGCCCAAGCTATGAATCTCAGATGAGTAAATTTAGTTACGAGCGGCGAGCTAAGACTAAAGCGGAGGATCACGTATGCCTAAGGTCAGAAAAGTTAAAAGAAGACCTCTTAAGAGAAAAGTTAAAAAAAGAGAAAAGGCAATGTCTTCAAAGCATGTAGTACTAATTGGCGCAATATTATACCTGCTCCCCTTAATAGCATTACTTTTAAAGCCTGAGTTCTCGGAAGAAGAATTTCTCGAAAAGCTTCTCGAAATGACTGCGTCTTTAGCTATGCTTATCTCTATTTATATAGCACTTAAACTCGAGATATCAAAGTACTACAAGAGGCTCATATCATCAAAGCTCCTAGCGATGAAGGCTCCCTCGATAGAAATCCCTGCAACACCTGCTGAAACTAGGGTTGGAGCTCCTCTAGTAAAGCCGGCTGCGGCACCAACAGCTACTCGAGAAAAACCAGTAGCAATAGTACCTGCATCAGAAGAAGTAAGGCCAAAGCCTCCTGTAGCCTCTAAAAAAGTCTGTCCTTACTGCGGAGGAGAATTGCCTTTAGGTGACATACATATCTTCTGCCCTCATTGTGGAAGGAAACTGAGAGACTAACCTTCCTTTTTCTCTCTAAGCTCTCTTCCATACTTCACTCCGATTTTTAAGGCATGTAAATTTAAGTCAAGGTACTCTTTCCTTACTAAGTCCTTTACTGCTCTGCTTAAGGCCTCCTCGCTCACGACGCTCGTGTATCCGGCAAATATACCTAGCGATACAATGTTCATCACTAAGGGACTTCCTATTCTTAAGGCTATTTTGTAAGCAGGTATAGGGAGGTTTTTAACATAATCAGAGTGTTTTTTAACGTAGACATCGTCTGCAAATATTACTCCATTTCTTTTCATCTTTCTTACATATCGATCATAAGCTTTCTGAAAAAGCATTATGCCGTAATCTGCTTCAACTACTCCTACTAGCGGTATCTCCTCATCGCTTATAATCACTTCAGATCTAGACTCTCCTCCTCGAGCCTCAGCGCCATAGGACTCTACTTGAATAACATACTTGTTCATGTATATGCATGCAGCACGTGCCAGTACGTGACCTGCAAACTGTATTCCCTGACCCCCACGCCCTCCAATTATTATTTGAATCATGTTCCCACCACAGCCTCTCCTCTATATTTATTTAGCTTATCTATATAGCCCTCCTCCTCTCTATCCAGGAAAACTCCACATACTATCCTTGAGGGAGACAATTCTGCCTCTTCAGGCAGGGCCTTCGGCTTAATAACTGACACTTTTTTCAGATACTTTATCATATCAGGTGCTCTCCCCATCTTATTGAGTCTACCGTAGATTGTGGGACAAGTAGAAATAACTTCGATAAACCTGAATCCTCTTCTTTTGCGTAGACACCTTTCAATAGACATAGTCAGCTGCACCGGGTGGGCCACAGTCCAGCGAGCAACATAGTTTGGATGACACGCTGAAACAAGTTTTACAGCGTTAAATGGAGTCTCCATGATGTTTCCATACGGCGTTGTGGTGGTGTATGCACCTACAGGAGTTGTGGGCGCTACCTGGCCCCCGGTCATAGCGTATACTTGGTTATTTACCATTATGACTATTAGGTCCATATTTCGCCTAGCAGCATGAATGAGATGGTTTCCTCCTATGGCCAATATGTCGCCGTCGCCTCCTACCACTATCACTTCAAGGTCAGGTTTAGCCAGTTTCACTCCTGTAGCAAAAGGTATTGCTCTTCCGTGCAGAACATGCGCATTGTCTGTGTAGAGATAAGTTGCCATTCTTCCCGTACATCCTATTCCTGTAATTAAGACTATCTTGTCTAAGTCAACACCTACTTTATCTAGGGCTCTCGCGAGCGCGGCTAAGATAATACCGTTTCCACAACCAGGACACCATATTGTCGGAAAAGCCTCAAGTCTCAAATACTTATCAAGCGGGTGATTCATATCCTATCCCTCACAAGCTCAACTATCTCGTGAGGAGTAGGGGGCTCGTAATTAAGCCAAGGTATTAATTCAGCATCTTTTCTAACTCTAGTTACCTCTCGGTATATCTGTCCATAGTTCATCTCAACTACGAAAACTTTCTTTACTCTCTTGCAGACCTCTTCAAGCTCCCTCTCAGGAAACGGCCATATTGTCACAGGTCTAAATACCCCTATTTTGACCCCTTCATTTCTGAGCTCAAGCGCTGCTGCCTTGCATATGCGAGCCATAAATCCAGCTGAAATTATTAAGTAGTCGCAGTCTTCGGAGAAAATACTATCCCACTTAACTATTTTTTCATAGTTACGTCTTATTTTATCACATAGTCTCTTAACCAGTGCTCCGTGAATGTCAGGTCTATTGTCTGCAGGTAACCCTCGCTCATCATGTGCACTTGTTTCACACCTAGTTCTCCATCCTTCACCAAAGCAAGCCATGGGTGGAACAAGTGTTTCAGGATCCGGCGCATATGGCTTAAAAGTTTTCCTCAAAGCCTTGGGGTCTCCGAGAGGTTTTGGTCTATTGACTATTTTTATCTTGTCTTTAGGAGGTATTACAAGCCTCTCCCTCATGTGTCCTATAACAGCGTCTAATAATAGAAACACGGGCACTCTGTACGTTTCAGCTAAATTAAAAGCCTCAACTGTAAGAAAGTATGTTTCCTGTACGCTCCAGGGATATAATGCTATAATCTCATAGTCTCCACTGCTCAACCAGCGTACCTGTTGTAGATCTCCCTGCCATGGTCTTGTGGCAGCGCCTGTAGCTGGCCCGGCGCGCTGAACGTCTACTATCACACATGGAGTTTCCGTCATAGCAGCAAATCCTATAGCTTCTGCCATCAAACATATTCCTGGACCAGAAGTAGCCGTCATTGCCTTAAGCCCTGCCCAAGATGCCCCTAATACAGCCATTATTGAACCTAGCTCGTCCTCAAACTGAATAAACACTCCTCCGACTTTAGGCAACTCCTTAGCCATGTACTCAGCTATTTCTGTGCTCGGAGTTATAGGGTAGCCAGCGAAGAACCTGCAGCCAGCATCTATCGCCGCCATAGCGCAAGCGTGATCCCCGTGAACTAGCTCCACTTTTTCAGTCATAGTATTCCCTCGTTTTCTCAAAACTAGGTACCTTATTTCACGGAAGAGTTTTAAACTTAGCTTTAACTACTATTTTAACAATATTACATAGCTCCTACTACTCCTTTTACTGAAGATATATTTTCAGTCTACTTTTTGGACAAAAATGGCAAAGTCTGGACAGTGGTATTCACAGTTCTTACATCCAATACACTCTGAGGGCTTTACTA
>QMSB01000043.1 GCA_003650815.1 Thermoprotei archaeon
AGGTATTTTATATAGTGTTTTGACATCGAATATAGAGTATACTGTGTCAGTGTACTCTCTACTGTTATGGTCTATTACTATGATTTCACTTGCGTCTCTGGATAAAGCTATACCGGTTTTGTCTATACGTCTAACGAATAAAGCCCCTTTTAGTGGAGTTTGCATAGAATAGGGATATTTTACAATGACTTTTAGCGGAAAGCTGAGATGAGATGGATATTCTATCTTGATAATTGTCCCATTGACAGAAAGGACCGCGCTAGACATATTCGTCTCAGCTGGCATGCTCATAGATAGTACTAGAGGAAGTAGAATAAGGAGACTTAGAGCTACTCCTTGGTTATTTCTTTTCTTCTTAAGTATAACAGTACTGACTACTATAGATATTATGATTGAGACCGCTGTTTCTATCATCATTACTTTGATATGTTCTCTTAAGGTGTTATTTACGTTTGATAATTCCTTTAGTTTCTCATTAAGCTCCTGGACCTCTGCCATAAGCTTATTATATTTGCTCATAATAGCGTCTCTCTTATTCTTTAATTCAATTAATGTAGTATTTAAATTAGTTATATCTTTTCTAATAGAAGTTATTTTGTCCAGTAGTTTCTCTTTAGTAGAATTTAATAGTTTAATTTTCTCAGAAAGCTCATATTGTTCGTATAATAGGTTTCTAGCGTTCTCTAATGTTAATACTAAGTTTGTATAATTTGCTGAGCTGAATTTAAGATCAGGTGAATGCTCAATAATAGTGGAGAGAATGTAATATGAAGAGAAAGTCATAGGTAATCCTGTTTTTTCATCTTTTATTCCAATACCAAGTCTAAGAACTAATATACCTCTTTTAGATGCTTTTATAACTAGTGTTGCTTTGTGAACACCTGGAAAAGCTGGAATATATCTACCGTACATAAGCTTTTCACAGTATAATATCTTATTAGTAAAAATTCCGTCTATGTATCCGAGCCATAGATAACATGTTTTCCCGTAAAAGCTAACTTGTTTGTCACAGTAATAAACTATATGAATAGTAATGTTCTGTGAGCTATTCGCATATAAAGGATACCATATTTCAATGAAGCCGTTTCCGACTATATACTTTTTTAATGTATGTTTCCACCAGAGTGTTCCATTGATATAGTAAAGCTCTCTTTTAGCCCAAGGGCTCTCAATAACTGCTAAAGGAGCCTCTACAGTAATCTGTAATATTAAACAGAGTATGATTAGAGAGAGAAAGCATAATCTTTGTCTCATCGTTCTCTTGTTCCATAGATAATTTATCCCTCAAGTAATAGCTTAAACAGGATATTTTTTAGTTATATGGATCAGTGACAGAAAAGAATAAATAATAATTTAATAAGATTCACTTCATGAGCTTCCTCAAAAGAAAAAGTAGTGAACCTGAGGAGGTAGTAAAGAAAGAAGAATTTGAAGAAGACTTATTACTAGATAGTAAAGCAGAAAATGACGCACAGAATATAGGTCTTCAACTATCAAGTGTCCCCAGGGGAGAAGTATTATTAAATGTTTTAAATGATTTAGGATATAATATTGATAGTAATATAGTATCCATAGTAAAAGATAAGATTTCTGAAATAGATCAAGAAATAATGAAATATCAAGAAAAAATTTCGGAGTTAAAAGCTAAAAAAGATAAATATATGATATTTCTATCTCTATTTGAATAAATATGTCTGAGGCATTAAAAATATTAGGAAAAAAGATAAATAAAGCGAAGCATAAGCGTAGAAAAGCAAAGAGTAGTGTAAAACATTTACTAAGTGCACCAAAGTTTTCACTTCCTCAGATTAATATACCGAAGCTCAAGTTTAAAGTAAGTTGTACGACAGTAAATAGACCACTTTCAGATTATATAAGTAAGTTGAAGTCTAAGAGATCTAGGAATAACCGAACAATTTTAGGCAAGTACGACCTAGTAGAGAGAATTAAGGAGGGAACCTTTGCATGGGACTTTTCGTTAAAGAGAGTTTACGTCTGGCCAAAACTCATAAAGGAGCCATGGTTTCAGATATATCCTTTAGTTAAGCATCCTAGGGTTAAGGAAGTATTCATGAGAGGAGATGAGATAAACATAAGTACTCCAGAAGGAAGATTTACAGTAATTTTTCCAGAAGACAACTTAGTGCCGGAAAAAATACTAACATCTCTAGCGATCTATAGTGGTGCTCAGCTAAGTATAGCAAAACCGCACTCTGAAGCAGACTACGATGGATGGCGTCTACTATTATCACTACCAGAGGTGTCTTTAGAACCTGAGCTCGTGGCAGTTAAGCTTCAGCAAATTCCGCCCTTAACCGCGCTGGTAGATAGAAAACTCGCTGCTAGGCTTATACTTCTGTCATTAAGTAAAACAGGAATAATAATAACTGGATCCTCGGGTTCGGGCAAAACTACTCTCCTTAATAGTATAGTAAATACCATATACGAGCTATATCCCTTCCTGAGAATATGTGTCATTGAGGCGAGAATAGAGCTTCAATTACCTCGAAGCCCGCTTATATCTAGAAGCAGAGGCGAGAATTTAACTCAACTAATTAGAGACGCCTTTTATTTAATGAGACCAGATATACTAGTCTTAGGTGAATTGAGAGGACAGGAAATTATCAGCTGGATAGAGGTCTGTAGAGCAGGTATCCCCTCTTTAACGACATACCATAGTCCCTCGATAAATAAGGCTATAGAATCACTATCTTTGCTACTTAGAAGTACTATTGAGAGAGTGGGGTTAAAAGAGATACCAAAACTTTTCGATGCATTTATCAAAATGGAAAGAAAAGTATCAGTAGAGGGCAATAGGTATGCTGTATCAGAAGTTTACGTAAGTAATGGAGAAAAATACAATAAGATATATCCACCTCACATATCAGATGAAAAATTTCTTCAGCTCATAGATTCATGTATAGTAGATGGCGATGTGAGAGAAGTGTATTCAGATATAATGAAACGTATATAGTTTTTCGCAATAGAGCAGAATAATTTATATACTCCCCTCTCAAATCATTCAGCGATGAAGTGTATTAAAAAGGTATTAAAGAATAAAAGAGGCGATGTAACAATTTCCTATCTTTTTGTAATAGTCGCAGCACTGATAGTCGGAATGTTAGTGGCCTGGTGGTTAATATCAATAATAACCGCAGCTACGTCAAAACCTATACTAAATGTAAGACCTGTGCCTGTAGTTCTGGCTTCAGCTTCTCCTCCAAGACTAATAGCTGTAATCGAGAATTTAGGCCGTACTGATCTAAGAGAGTCTGTGAACGTATGGGTGACTTTTAATAATCAAACTTATGGTCCATTCACTGCATCTCTTAATATACCTGCAGGCAAAACAGCTAAAATGGATCTTAGCTTAACAGGTATTACTATACCTTCTGACGTCGGTTCCATTAAAGTAGTAATAGAATATAGCGGCGGTACTCTTGAATTCTCAGCTGTAGTGTCTAGAGGATAAGTATCCTTAAGGCACCTAAATATGTTTAATAGGATATTTTTAAACTTTAAGAGTAGGAAAGACGTTATTCCACTAACAATAATACTATCAATATCTCCGCTGCCTCCATTATCGACGTTACTCCATTTAAAGAAACTCGGCTTTTATGAGTACTTACCAGAAAAGCCTCTTTCAGTAAAACAGCTTAAAGAAAAAGGGTATTCTAAAAGTTTTATTGAGCTGTATAGAGAAGCCCTAAAATCTCAGACTACAGGTTCTCGCAGAGGCTTAACGAGCTTCATTGAAGAAAAATTACTTGAATTTAAGACTTCAGCCGAGATAGCTGAAATGCGTACTCTCTCTAACTCCTCTTTAATGAATTCTCTAGCAATAGTAGTGCCTACGCTTATTACTACCTTAATGTTAGTAACCTCTCCGCAAGTAGCTCCACTAACCTTAATACTGCTATCGCTAGTCTCCCTAATTACAGTTTTAGCACTTAATATTCCAGTAGCACTTTCACTACACTCTTATAGATTTAAAGACCCTATCGTTCTCATAACTCTAGTATTAGCTTTACCCTTAACACTACTGCTTAAAGACCCACTGACTTCCATGCTTATAGCGTCTATACCTGCTTTCGTGTTCTCGTTAATAAACGTCATTAGGGAAAATAAGCTGAGAAACAAAATATTAGAACTAGTTAAAACTGCTTCCCAAGCATCAATCACCAATATATTTAAGTTAATTAAGACTACTCCTCGTAAACTATTTGAAACATTCGATTATGGAGTAATGAAAGCAGTAGCAATAGCACTTTACTTAATTTCAGCTTACTCTCCATCTCCTGAAGCATATGACAAGCTCTTAGAGTATACTAGAGTATACGTATCTACTGTAAAGAAAATTAGAGGCAAGTTTAACGCCATTTTAGTCTACTCAGTAATCATGATAGCTTTCTCTGTATCAACCATTTATCTCACAGTATTTTCTATAGGTAAGTTCTCCTCCACTATACCTGAAAATACCGTTCTTCCAGGATACTATTTCATAAGTCTTCCCTCGAAAAGTCAAATTGAGAAAATAGAGGATGCTCTTGACTTAGCGATAATAATTAATGCAGTTGCCTTCAGTATGATGTGTGCTATGCTTAGAGAAGGAAATCCTCTATATTTGTCACTATATCTTCCAGCACTGCTTACAGTAGCTCTGCTAGGCAGACACCTCACTTTAACATACTTAGTACCCTTAATAGTGAAGTGATTACATGAGACTAGATTTCATAACATCTATAGCAACTTTCGCTATAATTTCATTAATGATTGTATACTCTTATATTGAAGCACAGAACTGGATACTTAACTATGATATTTACGCATGGACTTTAGCGGAAAAAGCAGCTAAGCTTATAGTAAGCGAACACTCGGTGAGGACTAGTGCTTACATAATCGTGTCAGTACTCTCTCAGGGAAATATCAGAGTATATACTATTGGTGTTAAGCCAGCAGTCGTGTTAGGAAAAGCATACACATATAGAATACTTAGTAACGGTACTTTAATTAAAGTAGAGGTGTGGATATCTAGCCTACATGACTATGTTGAGCCATAACCTTCTTCAAGATATTTTTTCAAGGCTATTTCAACTATTTCGCTAATACTTTTTTTAGACCTCTTAGACTCCTCCATAAGCCTACTATACATACTTTTACTAACCTCAACTCTAATCTCTACTTTACTATATCTATCCTCAAGAAAACCATCTACAACCCTATAGACGTCTTCAAGATTCTCGACTTTCTGGCGAATATTTTTACAGAGGTCTCTAACCTCGTACTGTCTTAAAGCATTATCAGAAACAACTTTCAGTAGATACTTAAATACAGCTTTCCTAGCTTCATCCTTAATGACACCTTTTCTAACAAGCCAATCGCATACAGCTGATACAATTACTGCAGTAGAAAAAGGCACTTTACGTTTAAGCCTTTCAAGCTCCATGTCAAGTTCAGGCTTCCCTTTAACTGAAGCTGGTTTCTGCTCTGACTCAGCAACTGCTACAGGTGTTACTTTTAATGCCTTCTTCTCTACCGCTTCTTCAACAATTTTTTGACGCCATCTTCCAGCTTTCTTCTCTACTTCTAGTCCAAGTTCTTTTACAGCCAAATAGATGTCTACTAGCCGCTTAACTTCCTCTGCTGCAACAGCTATCTCCTCCGCTATCTGCTCTTCAGTCATCCCGAATTTCTCTTTTAATAACTTTATGCCATCAGCCTGTTCTTCAGGTGATATCGACTTCCGGTGTATATTTTCTACTAGCGATAGTGTAGCAGCCTCCCTATCATCAATATCTACTACTAGGCATGGAACCTTACTAAATCTAGGGTCTTCTTTAGCTAATTCAGAGAGAGCTTTCCGCCGCCGCTCACCAACTATAACTTCATATTTATCATTAGTTTTCCTAACGATGAGCGGTTGAAGTAAGCCCTTACGCCTTATACTCTCCTTCAAACTCTCTAAATCACCATAATCACGACGAACATTAAGAGAAGACCTAGCTAATTTTTCGATCGAAATAAGCTCAAGTCTAGCGCCTTTAGCTAGTATCTTACTCCAAAGACTCATACAGAGCCCCTCTACACCCTACAGGCTACACGAGTTAAAGATTTTAAAATAGGTTTCGTTAAATCCCTGTGAAAAGTTACGTAGACTATATCAAGAAACTTAAGGAAAAATACTCTCCCTTACTCAGACTTTTATCACTTAAGTCAGGCATACAGCTTATATTAGCTATAGGCGACACAGGACCAGTAGTATACACTAAAGCGAAGTACATTACAAAAAGCGACAAAGTAATAAAAATACTTGAAGAAAAAGGTATAGTCGGAGTCAAAAAACCAAATAAGCATCCCGTAGTCTACTTAACAGAAAAAGGCGAAAAAATATACGAAGCTCTCAAGAAAATAGAAGAAGAGCTCTCTAGGAGATAATTATGGAGATACTATCCAATTTAACAAAAAGAGATATCAAAGCATTCCTCTATATAGCTAAAAACGAGCCGGTATCCACGAAAAAATTACTAAAGGTACTGAAGTCAAACGATACTACTCCAATATATAGGCTTAAAGAACAAGGGCTCATAAAGATATGTAACACACCACTACAAAAACCCTATACACTACTTATTTTAACTAAAAAGGGTAGAGTACTTGCTAGTCTACTACTGAGAACTTTTTCCTAACCGAGTGCAATACAATATAAAAGGTTCTCACCCATAGGAACAGCAAAGAGCTACCTCTATCGGTGAATCCATAGAAAATATAAAAGTCCCCCGGGCCGGATTTGAACCGGCGACCATCCGGTTTCTGCTGACACCCCTTCATTCTCGCCCACTAGCCTGTCAGGGGTGCGCCCACAGAGGGCTACAGCCGGACGCTCTTCCAGGCTGAGCTACCGGGGGCATTATAGAGTATTCTCGTAGCCTATTTAAGTTTTGCTCTTTAAGCAAGATAGAGAATAATACGCTTTCAGCACGCTGGCTAGCTAGCAGTGGGGCCGCCGGGATTTGAACCCGGGTTCACCAGGGCCCGAGCCTGGCATCCTAGTCCAAGCTAGACTACGGCCCCATAAGGATTGGCTACACAGCCTATATAAGTTTACCTTAACCTCTTTCTCTTATGTAAGAATTATATCTCTCAATCATGATCGTTACCAAGACTGCCCTGGGGACGAACATGGTATTTAGCTCTCTAACGAGTCAAGCTAGACTTAATAGAGATATAGTTAGTAGAGGAGCTTCTATAAGACAGTAGCTCTTCTACGATACGGACTTCAGTATAAAAAGGTTCAATTTAAATATCTAATATTCCGTCTCCCAATACTCCCCTAACTTTATTAGAAGACTACTTAAAGTCTCAGTTTAAGATTTTTCACTCATTGCCTCACTCGGCTTTATTAACTTACTTATCTGTTCTTTTTCACGTATAATAGCTCCCTCCTCGACTTCAAGCCTAGTGACATACTCTACTTTGTCTATACGCGCACCTCTTTCTACAAATACCTCCCGTCCAGCTACTTTTCTAACTCTAGCTCTCTCACACACTGTAACTGTGTCTGCATATACTGAATCAACTCTACTCTTCTCCCCTACCTCGACCTCCTCTGCAATAATAGTGCCTGAGACTCTACTGTTTTTGCCTAGAAAGACTTGCTTAGCTTCAATTTTACTCACCTCTACAGACCCGCTTACATCAAGCACTTCACACTCTATTTTCTCGGCTTCAATACCTCCTCCAATGTCAATAGACTCTGCTTTAACAACTCCTCTCACATCAACACTTCCGCCTACTTCAATACTACTCTTAAAAGTCATGTCACCACCTACTGATATAGTCCCCCCTACTTCAATTTCGTCTCCTTTAAGATCCCCATCTACCCTAATAGTACCTCCTACTTCAATCTGCTCGATCTCAACGCTTTCTTCAGACCTAAAAGTACCCCCTACGCTAGCGTAATTACCTTTGCAGCCTTTGAAGAAGTCGGCTACTCCTCCTATTTTAAGAGAATCAAATGAGATATTATCTTCAGCTCTAAAGCTTCCTCCAACGCTTATCTCTGAGAAATCTCCCTTATTTACTTTAAGAGTTCCTCCCACGTCTATCTTTGATACCCTAGCATAGCCCCTAATAGAAACAGTTCCACCTACACTAATTTCCTCAGCTTCGACGTCTCCTGACACCTGAAGTCTTCCACCTATACTTACTTCAGACGCTTTCAGACTTCCTCCTACTTTAACAGTTCCTCCAACAGACAGCACGTTTACATCACAGTCCTTTTCTACCTCTAATCTTTCATCTACATCAGCTTCAGGAGCCTTTAAGGAACCTCTGACAATAAGACCTCCTTTCCTGACTCTAACATATCTATCGACCTCTAAGTTCCCTTCGACCACTACCGTACCGTCTCTAGCTTTAAGCCTTCTAGTTTTTAGACCAGCATTAATTACTATGTCTCCATCGCATAAGACGTCTCCTTCAACAATTAGTATACCTGTAGGAGATACTACCTCGCCTCCATCTCTGATTTCAAGAGTACCTTTAACTTCACTTAACTCTCTTCTCTCGTCTTCACCAATTACTAGGTGAGCAGTCACGATATTATATTTAACTAGGATAATTTAAAGATAAGTCACAATAAGTGACTACTAATATTGATTACTAGTGCTCTTCTCGACATTTTTCAGGTATTCTTTCAGCTTAAAGTAGATCTCCAGATACTCTAGACCCCTGCCTGTTACCGTGTAAAAAACTCTTCCTCCTTTAACTCTCTTTTCGAGTAAACCAGCTCTTAGAAGAACATTTACAGCCTTTTTAGCTCTATCTACAGGAAGCTCAGCTCCATAGGATATCTTAGTTATAGACGCGTATCCGAGAGCCTTAACTACTTTAAGCACATCAGCATATATGTCGTAAGCACTCCTCTTTTTCATAGGATCGGAAGTATAGCAAATACTTTCGTGTCCTCTACAATATTGCTTATTTTAGCATACTCGTTTGGATTGTGCGCTGTCTCGTCGAGAGTCGCCCACACAGCTGCGGGAAAACCTCTTCTCCTAAACAGTGCCGCATAAGTGCCTCCACCTATTCCACCTACCCTAGCGTCAATTCCTCTAGCTATCTTTATTGCTTGCTTTAGCTTCACTACGACCTCACTATTGGGGTCTGTGGGCGGGGCAGCGTCTGCTCTCGCAACCACCTCTAAGTCTATCTTTACTCCAATTTTCTTTTCACCAAGCTTCACATAGTAGGTCTTTTCAAACAACTCCTTTAGCCTAATAGCATCTGAAATAATGTCGTCTAGACTATATTTTGGTAAAACTCTGCAGTCAAAGTATATTACATCTTTACCAGGAATAGTGTTAACATTCTGCTGATTCTCTTCCTTCCTAGTAGGCTCAAAGGTGGAGTACGGAGGGTCAAAGAAAGGATCCCGCTCAGAGTACTTTACATGAAGTATTTCATCTAGCATTAATGCGTACTTCATCCCTACTCGGTGAGCATTAAGACCCTTGTGAGGCATACTTGAGTGTGCTTGAACTCCGTGAGTAGTTATCTTAAGCCAGAGAATACCTTTTTCCGCTATTTCAATGAAGTCTCCTTTAGGTGAGCCCGCATCAGGAACTATGACTAAGTCGCCCTGTCTAAAAACATTCCTTTTTAAGAGCTCTACTACACCATACTTACTCCCGGCCTCCTCGTCTGCCGCAAACACTAGACCCAAGTTCAGCTTAAGCTCAGACCGAGTCTCCACTAGGGCTCTCGCAGAAACTAGTGAAGAGACTATCGCCTGACAGTTGTCTTCTGCTCCACGCCCGTAAACCTTATCTCCTGCTATCAAAGGCTTAAATGGATCACTATGCCACTTAGACAAGTCTCCTGGAGGAACAGTATCCATGTGAGATACGATCCACAGAGTCTTGTCCTCAGATCCCTTAAGCAAAGCCACTATGTTAGGACGAATACCTCCTTCTGCTCTCTCGTCGGGAACATCATATCTGCTGATTCTATCTACTCCTATTTCCTCTAGCTGTTTCAGAATAAAGTCAGCTCTCTTAAGCTCTCCCGGCCCCCCGTAGGTTGGATTAACTGCATTCAGCTCTATAAGTTTGCATAAAATCTCTATCGCATAATTTCTTAGACCCTCTATTTTAGAAAAAATATTATTGAACAAGACCCTCACCTTTTCGCCTTCCATCTACAGTAGAACAGCCAATCAATTACTTTAAGATGTTTACAGAGCCTACCGGGTAAGAAGACGTGATGGTTTCCTGAAGCCTTCTCCAAGAACTCTAATGGAGACAAACCCTCTATTTCTACTGAACACTGTGTCCTACATCTTTCACTACTCCACTTGCTGACAGAGTGTACTCTTATGGGATAACACTGAATACTTTCATCACTCATTCTAGCGAGCGTATACTCTATTTGGAGAAGATCTCCTTTAATCGAACAAGGCTTCCCTGACTCAAAGTGAGAGACTATTTCGTAGCGATCTACGAGAGAAAGGTCTATCGTACAGTGGGCAAAGACTACTCTATCCCCATCAATACCACTTGGATTAGCTATCCAGCCAGGATAGCACGTCAGCTGTCTTGAAATATACATTAATATTAAGCTGTAATAGTCTTCTTCACAAGCAAAAGGTATTTTATACTTATTCATTAAAGCTACTGCTATACACGGCGTATAGCCGTACTCTATAATAAAGTCAAAGCACTCCATAGTCACTGCATTCACCTTACTCTTCTCAATAGCTCTCTTGACTCCCAAGAAAAACCTCAGACACTTCACTAAATTTTCATTAGGAGCCTCTACTCCTAGCTCGCTCTTAGCCAAGTTTATAACCTCCTCGCTAGACGCTGCCTCGGCTTCCTCTAGGACCTGCTTAAGACTAATTTCAACTACCTTAATGCCTGTCTTAGACATAAATCTCTCAGCCTTTCTGGATAACCCTTTATCTGTAATTAAACCAAATACAGCTGCTCTAAGACTTGAGTAAGCTTCTACCCCTCTGACTACGTGATTTATACTGAGCTCCTCAGGGGTATTTGAAAAGAGAAGTTGTGCAAAAACCCCCGATTTCCTTAGACGAACTCTGCACGAGAGAGCAGAGCCTAAGCTGTTATGGTAGCCGTATGCCAGTAGAAATATAGGTTTATTAGCTTCAGAAGCTATCTTAAACCCCATTTTCGACGTTCCGCCTGTGAGAAATAAAAGTATTAACGCGTCATATTTTTTAATTTCACTTAAATCAAAGTCTTCAGACGAAAAGACTATGTCCGTGAAAAAGATCCCTTCAAGCATCCTTCGGTAGCGTTCAACAAGATCTTTACAGTATTCTTCACCATGCATTCTAGTAGCTAGCGGAACAACAGCAACACTCACGTAGGAGATAGACTACATAAATATAAATCTCTTAACTTCCGGGAAGTTATTTATGTACTTCCACTACTAAGGTTTCGTGAAGCCTAAAACAAACATTATTGTCTTAATGCTTGATAGCCTAAGACCAGACCATATTCACTGCTACGGAAACGAGAAAATAAAAACCCCCAATATAGATAGCTTAGCTAAAGATGGAGTAATCTTCGAAAACGCTTACCCAGAAGGACTACCAACAATACCTGTCCGTACAGCCCTTTTCACGGGACAGTATACTCTCCCCTTCAGACCATGGCAGCCGCTAACACCACAAGACATAACTATACCCGAGATCCTGACGGCGTATGGTTATACAAACGCGCTGATAACAGACACTTATCACTTATTCAAACCGGGAATGAATTTTCACAGAGGATTTCACGTATGGAGATGGATTAGAGGACAAGAGGGAGACGTTTACCGCTCAGGCCCCCCGAAGTATAACCCCGAAGACTTCATGAAACCTGAGATGAAGGGAACTCACGTAGAAAAACTCCTCATTCAGTATCTGAGAAACATTGCTGATAGAGAAACTGAAGAAGACTACTTCGTAGCAAAGGTCATCAGAGAGGCAACAGAGTGGTTAGAGAAAGAAGCTAGAGAACCCTTCTTCCTATGGGTCGACTGCTTCGATCCACATGAGCCATGGGATCCTCCCCCCTCATTCGAAAAAATGTATACTGACCCAAACTATAGAGGCAAGAAAATAATACACCCTAAGTACGGGAAGACAGACTGGCTCACGGAAGAAGAGCTAAACTATATTAGAGGACTCTACGCGGGAGAAGTATCTTTTGTAGACAAGTGGGTGGGCGTCCTACTAGAGAAGCTAAAGGAGCTAGACTACTACGAAAAATCTCTCATAGTCCTTCTCTCCGATCACAGCGTTCCAATAGGGGAACACGGCTGGATTCTAAAACACCCGCATACCCTCTGGAGTGAGCTCGTTAGAATGACCCTAATAATAAAGTTTCCTGAAAACACTTACGCGGGAACCAGAGTGAAGAAGCTAGTAGAGGACATAGATGTTCCAGCCACAATACTCGATGTGATAGGTTTAGAAAGAGAGACAAGATACATGCACGGTAAGAGCGTAGTCCTCTTACTAGAGAACCAAGTAGAGAAGCTGAGAGACTATATTATCACCGGATACCACGAGTCTCTACACCGATGTGTAAGAACAGAGAAGTGGAGCTTCATATTTAGACCAGAGGGCAAAGACGAGCTATATGACTTAGAAAAAGACCCAGGTGAAGCACGGAATCTCATCGATGAGTGTACTGAAGAAGCAAAGAAAATGGCGAGCTATTTGGCTAGGTACTGCTACCTCTACGCCAGCAGGAGGTCGCGAGAAGTACAGAGAATGCTTCAGCTCAAATACGAGCTCTCAGAGCTTCCCCTTTAAGCCCTATAGTATACTACTGTGTCCTTTCTACCATTTGGAGTAGTTTCTTCCTCAGCATAGAGGAAGTATTTTTCTGGACTACAGTAGACAGCGACATATCTGAAAGTATGGTCTACTCCTGACCCTTTCCACAGAGGCTTATCAGGAGTCAGATCAATCCAGTTCTTGAGGTCCTCAGAGATAGCTATTCCGAGCCACCCGCTTCCAAAGCAAGACGGTTTCTCTGGCAGAGCATCATAGAAGAGCACGTAATATTTGTCTGAGAAAGTGATACTCCCCGCATGAATATGCTTCTTCGACCAGTCGTTACCCTGCTGCCTCAGCTGGCTCTTAAAAAGCCCCTTTGCTTTAGTCTCAAAACTCTTAAAATCTTTTGTAGTCACAATGTTTAAATCATGTCCAGGCTGGCTACAGTCACTATACGCGACTATAAACTCGCCGCTTGAAGAACAGTATGCTACAGCTGGATCCTTAGCATTATCGATTACAGGTACTCCAGGTAACTCTATGTCTTCTACTTTCTCCGCGTCTACTTTAAATATCCTCCACCTACGCTCTACATCAGCAGAATACAGGAAAACTACTCCACTTGGATAAGCTGCGAAGTCGGATTGCTCGAAGCTCAAGTAGCCATAGTCTTTCCTACAGAACTTCTTTACCTCACTGTATTCTAATCCATCACTACTCCTAGATATCTCAAGAAACTCTCCTCTCTCCTTATTCCCATTTCTCCACCTATAGGATAAGTAATAAGCGTTAGTTTTCACGAAGCCTATGGCTCCTACAGAGTAGTTCCTATCATCTCTCAAACCTTGCCTAATCGTCTTTTTACTAGCGGTTTCTGATACTGGAAGGACTCCTATATACGCGTCTTCCGCTTTACCTGCTCCCTCGAGAACCACTTTAATTAACCATAAAGATTTAAACATGTCTCTACTTGGAGTCTGTATGCTTAAGTTTACTAAATTCTCCCCTCTTTTAAGCTCAAGCTTAGGGCTATAACAGACTTTAAGTCCTTCGCTTACACATGTTACTCTGACTTTAAGTGTTGTTTCCTCCTCTGAAAATACCTTGAGATACGTAGACAGAGACCCGCCAGGCTTCTCTTTAAGAGCCCTCCCTCTGTACTCTAGTCTCCAGGACACGATTTCAAGAAGTCACTAAGGTATTTAACACTTCTCAAAATTACTATTTAACGATGATATTTTCAGCCCCTGCTAGAGTAAATGTTTTAGGGAACCCGACTGATGCCTTAGAAGGAGCTTACGCAGTGATATCAGCTGCGCTAACTCTAAGAGCATACGTGGAAATAAAGCAGAGCGAAGAAGAGCTACTAGACCTCTTCAAAAGCTGCCTCCTCGTAATCAAAGAATATTTCCCAGAGGAATATCGCCGAATAGGAGATCGCCCAGTATCCTGTAAATACTGGACTGAAATACCGAGAGAAGCAGGTCTCGCAGGATCTACTGCTCTTACGACTGCCTTCATGTACGGGCTGAGGGAGGTCTACGGGCTGAATAGAAGAAAGCTCAACGACTATATCTTAGCGGAGCTTATTCAGAGAGCTGAAGAGAAGGCTGGAGTAACCTGCGGCTACGCTGACCGCTATGTATGCTTAATGGGAGGCCTCGCGTACATGGATTTTAGAGGAAAACTATATCACAGACCTCTTCGAAAAGAGCCTCTCACTACATATGAGAGATTAGAGAGGTACGTGAAGTACATACCCTTGCTCATAGCCTATCTCGGAGTAAGAA
>QMSB01000044.1 GCA_003650815.1 Thermoprotei archaeon
AAGTATTATATCTTACAGTAAATCAATTATTATGTGAAGATTAAAGCTGCTGTTATTGGAGTAGGGATTCAAGGAGAAGAGCATGTCAAAGCATATAAGACCTACCCCTTAGTAGATCTAGTAGCTATAGCTGATATCAATGAGAAGCGCTTGAATCAGATATCTTCTAAGTATAGTATTCAGGGAAAATACACAGACTACAGGGAGATGATCGAAAGAGAACAGCTTGATGTAGTCTCTGTAGTTACACCAGACTTCTTACATTTTGAGCCAGTAATCTACGCTCTCAAAAATGACGTGAATGTTATTGTAGAGAAGCCGCTAGCAACCAGTATCGAAGAGGCAGAAGAAATGGTCAATCTGGCGAAATCTAAGAAGCTAATGTTGTTCGTGGACTTTGCTAATAGATGGAACCCTCCCTTCGCCATTGCAAAAGAGAGAATAAGCAATGGAGAACTGGGTGCTCCACTTTACGCCTACTTCAGGCTAAGTGACACGAAATATGTTCCCTTTAAAATGCTCTCCTGGGCTTCTAAGACAAGCGTGGTCTTTTTCCTCATGAGCCATACAGCAGACCTCGCCTGCTGGATATTCGACGACAGAGTCTCCTCGGTATACGCTTTCGCCTCGAAAAAATATCTGAAATCTAGAGGAGTAGACACATACGACTATGTGGTCGCAGTACTTGAGTTCAGCAGAGGAGGAAAAGCAGTTTTAGAATCCGCGTGGATTCTCCCCGAGTCACTCCCCTCAATAGTCGATTTTAGAGCAGAAATACTATGTGAAGAAGGCTCAATATTCATCGAAGACTTCAGCCAGGGAATAGAAGTAGCGTCAACAAAGTACAGTTACCCTAGATATGCCTCAGGCTACTTAATTAACAGGAAGTATGTAGGATTCACTAGAGAAGCCATACATCACGCCGTAGAGTGCCTTATAGAAAAGAAGGAGCCTATAGTCACTCCCGATGACGCTCTCCACAACATCAAAGTCCTAGGCAGTATAGTAAAGTCTATAGAAGAGGGACAGAAAGTACCTGTTTTATGAAAATAGTTATCGAGCACTTAGAGCCAGTGCTAAGTAAGTGGCTGTGGATAGAGTACAAACACGTATCAGGGCTAGTTGGAAAAGAGAAGCTAATATTTACTAACGTTAAGAAAAAGAAAACTAGAAGAAAGCTGTCAGCTTTAGGAGAAGCGCTAAGTGAGAGTATATGTGAACTCGAAGTAGATAGAAGGAAGATAATAGTGCTCGATCAGAAGGCTTCAAAACACCTTGTACCAGAAGACTTCAGCAACATAGAATATGTTGTCGTAGGAGGAATAATGGGCGATGACCCGCCTAGGAGAAGAACCTGGCTCTACTTAACTAGCCGCCTTAAAGAAGCTAAGGCCAGAACTCTAGGCGACTACCAGTTCGCTATTGATGGCGCAGTATATATGGCTCTCCAAGTATCTCAAGGGAAAAAGCTAGAAGAAATACCTGTCCAAATAGGCTTAGACATCAGAGTCGATGAATACTTGACAGTGCACTTGCCCTACGCGTATCCACTGGTAAACGGAAGGCCACTTATAAGTGAAGAACTAGTAAGATTTCTGAGAGACGAGATAGAAGACTATGAAGCTGAGGCGATAAAGAGAGGCGAGGTACCTGAAATAGAGTAAGTTTAGTTTATTAAGTAGTTTGGTTTGAAGTAACTTCGTGAAAATAAAGCCTGAGTGTGTACCCTGTATACTTACAGTCAGAGTAAATGAGCTCCTAAAGCTCATTACTGAAGAAGATAGACTCAAGCGGGCAGTCAAAGAACTTTTGCTCTTTATGACAAGAAATCTCAACTACGACGAGTATGTAACTGTCTACGCGACTAATGCATTTCGTTTAGTCAAAAGCCTCAGCAGAAACAGCGACCCCTACCGTGAAATTAAGGTCTACTCAAATGACGCTGCCTTAAGGATACTAAGTGAATTAGAGAAAAGAATAGGAAATCTCAGAGGATACAGCGCATTTAAAGAATCATGTTTAGCGGCACTAGCTGGAAACGCTATAGACTTTGGTGTTGCAGGATACTCTGCTAGAATAGAAGATTTCTCAAAAGAAATCGAGCAAATAAAACTAGCAGTAGATGACTCCAAAAAACTATTTGACAAACTCTCGTCGAGAAAGATGAAGATACTGTATTTAATGGATAACTGCGGTGAAGCCGTTTTAGACATACTCCTCATAAAACAGCTGACAACTATGGGCCACGAGGTAATCGCCGTAGTTAAGTCAGGTTCATTTCAAAACGACATAACGCTCAAAGAAGCCGAAGAAATAGGACTCAGCAAATACTGTAAAGTAATAGGCTCGGGCACGGATGGTTCAAGTATATTCTGGAACGAAGTAAGCAGTGAACTTAAAGAAGAGTACATGAGCTCAGATATAGTAATATCGAAAGGCATGGCTAACTTCGAATATCTATCAGAAGCCGATATCCCCTCGAAACCAGTCGTATATATGCTTAAAGCAAAATGCAGAAACATCGCCAAAGAACTAGGAGTAAACGTAGGAGACTATGTCATCAAGTTAAGTAAAACTGGATACCTTGCATAAAATTTAAGTCATTTTCGGCTACTCAAATAGTTTCTAATATACTTCAATACTTTCCTAAAATTGTCTTCAGGAGATTTTGCGGCATAGAATGGCTTTACCTTTTCTCGAGTTCCTTCATGAAAATGATGCGGATAAGTCCCTATGCTTCTCCACTTTTCGTGCCTAGCATTATCCCACCGATACACAGTTCCATTAATAAATCTCCTCTCCCAGTGGTAGGCATATTTACCTTTTATAGTTAGCGAAAACCATACGTCAAGAAAACTTCCATCGACTATATGTATTCGCAGCCTATCTTCACGATACTCTACATCAACTACTATATCTGAAAACTCTTTTAACGCTATTCTTCCGAGTTTCCTATATAGTTTTATCATTACTCTAATTTTAAGTTTTTCAATAGATCTATCAACTTTTTTTCTACATGTTCAAGATAATCTAATTTTATTAAATCATCATGAACATCAACATCACTTATAATATCCTTTTCAATTAATTTAAAAAGATCACTTATGCTTTTCACACCATATTTTTTATATCTCAACAAAATACAAGCCTTTTCAGCTTTAACTCTACGTAGCTCACTTATAATAAATGCTCTCAAAGCTTTTTTCTCAAGCTCTTTTTCATCAAACCCCAGCTCTTCAGCAACTTCTTTCAGAGCCATATTTACATAATCAATATGCAATATAGTCTATTAAGTATTTTCAATATTTGACCGACTCGATCTTAATCTGCCGATAAATATTCCGCCGACTCTTGCCCGCAGATGTTGCTTAGTTTAGAAATTGTATAGAGCTAAAGTTTTTATTACTTCTGTTTATTTAATGCCCTGGGACAATGCCGGAGGAGACTGTCTTTACGCCATGGGAAGTTGAAGGCGTCGTAGACTACGAAAAACTGCTTAAAGAGTTCGGTGCGTACAGAGTAACAGATGAACTTTTAGCAGAACTTAAAAAGCATACAGGAGACCTTCATATGCTTTTATCGAGAAAAATATTCTATGCACACAGAGATCTAGATCTAGTTCTTAAAGACTATGCTGATGGGAAGGGGTTCTTTCTTTACACAGGGATAGCTCCTAGCCGTAGTACAATGCATCTAGCACATATAGTGCCCTTTGTTATGACTCAGTGGCTTCAAGAAAAATTCAAAGTAAACACTTACATAATGATACCTGACGAAGAAAAATATTTAGCTAAAAAGGCCTCTAGCCTAGCTAAAGTAGACTCTCTTGTAGAGCAGACAATACTCGATATCATTGCCTTAGGCTTCGACCTCGATAGAACCTTTATCTTTAAGGACAGAGAGTACATAAAGCACTTGTATACAGCCGCAGTAATTGTCGCTAGAAGAGTAAACTTCTCTCTAGCTAAAGCTGTCTTCGGCTTTCATGGTGAAACATCTATTGGACTTATCTTTTATCCAGCACTACAGATAGTCCCGACGCTATTCGAGAAAAAGCGGTGCCTCATACCCTACGGTATAGACCAGGATCCCTACTTCAGAATACAGAGGGACATAGCCCCGAAGCTGGGCTACTATAAGACTGCAAGCCTCATGTCAATACTTATTCCCGGCTTAGAGGGCATTAAGTCTAAAATGTCTGCATCAAAACCCGAGACTGCTATCTTCCTCAGAGACCCTCCTGAGGTAGCCGCTAAGAAAATAATGAATGCCTTTACAGGAGGACAGCCTACAATCAGAGAACAGAGAGAAAGAGGCGGAAACCCGAATATCTGCTGTGTCTACCAGTGGTTTAGAATACTCTTCGAGCCCTCGGATAAAGCTCTCTCAGAAAGATACGAAAAATGTACTAGAGGAGAACTTCTCTGCGGGGAATGTAAAAAAGAGCTCGCTGAGAGAATAAAAGCCTTCCTTAAAGAACATCAGAGAAAACTGAAAGAAGCAGAGAAGATAAAAGACAAGTTTCTGTACGACGGAAAGCTCGCTAGAGAGATGTGGAACTGGGAGTTCGATTATAAAACCTTAAAAGAATACTAGTTTTCATTACTCAGTCTAGCTAGGTTACTTATTTCTGCTAACATTACAAGTGCTCCTAAAGCAAAGCTAAAAAGCTCCCTAATATCTCTCGCGAGAGTCTCTAATGCTCTCTCTTTAGCTTCATACGCGTAAAGCAGAGGAACCTTTCGACTGGCTTCTCGAAGCCCTTCGACGTAAGCGAGCCCCTTCTCATAATAGTTAATTATATCGGATACAATCTCTATTGCCGTCTGACTAGTAAGGCTCTCTAGTATCCTCTTCCTAACAACATCAAGGAGAAGGTTCATTGCTTTAATCCCGAGGTCTATGGCCTCATCATATTTTCCTTTAGCCACAGCCTCGTTGTATTCACGGTTAAGCTCAAGAAACTCTCCATAAAATTCTTTGAGAAACCTGTCTTCCACAGAGATACTTCGCTCTCAGAGGATAAATAGGTTATTTGATTAAAGGTGGTGCTACTCTTCTATACGTGATTTCTTCTCAAATTGCTTCTCGTAAAGTCTCTTTAATTCGCTTAGAGTTGTTACATCGTAGGGAGACTTATCGTATCTTATTCTAGTTATTCTAGCAAACCTTAAAGCTAGCCCTGACTTATACTTAGGGCTCCTCTGTATCTCGTTGAAAGCTATTTCAACTACTATTCTAGGCTTGACATACACTATGTGCCCTCTCTCCCCTATCTTGAGCCCTAGAAGCCTCTTAGTCATATCTTCAAACTCGTCGTCCGTGAGACCCTTAAACGTCTTACCGACCATAACAAATTCTCCGCTATCCTCGTCTAATACAGCTAAGTGGTAGTCACTCAGCCATCCTCTCCTCCTTCCATGCCCCCACTCAGCTGCTATGATAACGCAGTCTATTGTCTGCGCGGGTTTTATTTTAAACCAGTACTTCCCGCGTATTCCTGGAGTATAGGGGCTATCCAGCTTCTTTGCCATGAGGCCCTCGTGGCCCTCCTTCTCGGATTCCTCTAGAAATCTTTTTGCTTCGTTAGGGTCTCCTGTAACTATTCTTTTCGCCAAGTATTCTTCATCGACTATTTTCTCTAGAAGACTCCATCTCTCCGCGTAGGGTAAGTCTACTAAGACCTTTCCATTAAGATATAGTAGGTCAAAAGCCCTTATTTCGAGAGGTATTTCTTTAACCATTCTCCTGACATCGTATTTTCTCCTAATTCTCTTCACTAAGTCTTGAAATCTCACAGGTTTCCCGTCTTTAAAGCTCAAAGCCTCACAGTCGATCACGTATTCGTCAGCCCTTATGTTTCTCGCTATTTCAACTACATCTGGCAGACTATTAGTAACATCTGTGAGCCGCCGTGTATATACTTTTATTTCATTTCCTTTACGGTGTATCTGCAGCCTTATTCCGTCGTACTTGTATTCAAAAGCAGCAATTCCACCCAGCTCTCTTATAGTACTTCTAATGTCATAGGACATTTCAGCTAGCATCGGTCTAACGGGTCTAAATAACTGGAGCGTAGCGTTTCTTAAACCCTTAGCTCCCTTAGCTAAAGCAGTTTCTGCTAGCTCACCTATATCCGCAATAAACATATAGGCTCTCCTTACAGTATCCTCATCTACTCCAGCTACCTTTCCTATAGCGTCTAAGACTAATCCGTCTGCAGCCCCAACTCTTACTTCACCGAAAAGTATTCTCAAAAAATACTCCATTTCATTCGGAGTCATGCTTGAAAGAATGCTGAGAAGAAGTCTCTCTTTCTTCCTTCTCGAACCCTCACCCTCGACCAACGATATTTTGAGTAAAGCTCTGTGGAGCTCAAGTATAGTCATAGGCTTAGCTAAAAGCCTTCCAGTAGACTTAAGGCTCTTGAGAACCTTGCTTACAGTAGCCCAGCCGATATCCAGCTTTCTGTCCTCGTAGTCTGGAAAAATTCTCCCTGTTAAAAACCATACTGCTGGCTTTACTTCACTCAAGTCTAGCTTCTTGAGAAACTCCGCTATGTATAGGACTTTCTCCGTCCTGCTAGTAGTCTTCTCGAGTTTAGAACAGAGCTCTACTAGGTCTCTAAAAAGCATCTATAATTACATAATAAATACTAGGATATATACTTGGATCCTCGCTCTCCTCGACTATACGGGAGT
The DNA here is from genome assembly GCA_003650815.1 of Thermoprotei archaeon. Lineage (GTDB taxonomy): Archaea > Thermoproteota > Thermoprotei > Thermofilales > B15-G2 > B15-G2. The sequence goes on from QMSB01000044.1 coordinate 6,702, forward strand.
ATTACCTGAGGACTGTCTGAGGCTCTTAATTGTTAGAGTCAGCAGAATCGATGCTAGGACTTCAGTTAAGATAGCGTAGACCGCTACTTGCCATATTGTGAAATCGAGGTCTATCATTAGCCCGTATATAGCTCCGCTTAAAAGAGACCCTAATCCGAGAGCCGTGTAGAAGACTCCGTATGCTGTTCCACGGTACTTCGGTGGAGCTAAATCAGCTATAGCCGCCCTATAAGTCGACTCGATCATTCCTAATACTATTCCGTAAAGAACAGCCGTCGCTAAGACTACGGGCAGAGTCTCTCCAGTGAAAAGTAGAGGTGAAATAACTATTGAAAGGAAGAAAGGCACGTATAGTACAGAGATTCCTCTTTTATCGTAAGCGAAGCCTGCCGCCAGTGCTGAAGGAGCATCTATGAGCTGTATTAGAGCATATACTGCTGGAATGAGCCACTCGTATCCCTTAGCAATTAAGCCAGCCCTATAGAGTATAAGAGAAGCTGGAATTAGACCTAAACTGTTTAAGAAGACTCCAGTAGTATACATCGCTAAGGACCTCGAAATAGGACCCCTAATAGAGTACTTCTTACTCGATTTAGCTTTAATACCTCTTATACTGAAGTAGGCTAGTGAAAGAACAGTTATTAGAACAAAGTAGGGTAAAAAGAGAGAAGTAAACGCGACAACGTAGTTTTCTTGAGTAAGTGCCATTAGGCCGGCTACCAGCAGAGGACCGGTAATGGCCCCTAGCTGGTCGAAGAACTCATGGATTCCGAAAGCTTTCCCCCTCCCTATTTTAGAGCTAACTGAAGCTATTATAGCATCTCTTGCTGGAGCTCTAAATCCCTTGCCGAATCTCTCAAGTATTATTAGAGAAGCAGCTAGAATCCATCCTCCAACAATTAAACTGACGGGCATCGAGGGAAGAGCAGCTATCAGTCCATAGCCGACGAAAATAAAGAGCCAGTATCTTTTACTCAAGTCGGCTAAAAATCCTCCTGCAAGGCGCCCAGTATATCCCACTAGTTCGCCTAAACCAGTCACTAGTCCAACTATAGTCGCTGAAGCACCTAAATAGAGGAAAAACCCTGGTATAAGCCCTCTAGCCCCCTCGTATACTATGTCGCCGAAAAGGCTTACTAAACCAAGCAACAAGATGACCTTATATGCTGTCCTGCTAGACGAAAAATTCTCAGAAGAAGGACTGCTGTCTTCCATATGTTATCCATTAAGGAGAACATTAGATTCATATATAAAATTTATTCCTAGTCTATGAGGACTAGAAACTTATATCAGTAGTTCCTTGTAAGTAATTTAGCGCATTTTAGGACTGGGCGGGCTTGGGCAGTATGAGTAGACCTAGATATATAGTGTGGCTTATTACAGCGAAGTGTAACCTAGACTGCAGACACTGTTATGTTAAAGAGAGACCGTGGAGGAGAGAGTTAGTTACTGAAGAGGCACTGAGGCTAGTCTCTAAGCTGGCTGATTTAGGTGTAGTTGCAGTAAATTTCACTGGAGGAGAGCCTCTACTTAGAAAAGATTTGTTTGAAATAATTGACTGTGCTCTTGACCACGGTATTTCCGTGTCTATTTTTTCTAATTTAATGATAATGAATGATAAAATAGCTAGAGAACTGGAAAGAAGAGACGTCTATGTTTTAACAAGTATTGATGGCTCAAATCCACGAGTACACGATTATATAAGGGGCAATGAGACTTGGAAGAAAGTTATCGAGGGAATTAAGGTGCTTAAGAAAAGAAACATTAGTGTACATACCTCATTCACTATAACTAAGCATAATTATTTTGACATAGCGGGCTATGTAGAGCTGGCAGCAGACTTGAACGTAGACTATATTTCCTGCATACCTGTTATTCCCTCGACTAAAAGAGCTAGAGAGGCTATGCCAGACTACCACCAGGTAAGAGAAGCACTTATATCTTTTGAGGAGAAAGCCTTTGAGCTAAGTGTAGACGCCTCAGTTTGGTGTGCTCCTTTCGCTAAACTATATTTGAGAGGCTATGTTCACGTAGGAACATGTCCTACTCTCACTATGGTAGATATAAGCCCTAGCGGAGACCTCTTGCTCTGCGATACACTAGACATAATTGTAGGGAACTTCCTTGAAGAAAACTTCGAGGAACTTAAGGAAAAGTATCTAAGATATGTAGATGACATCCTAGCATCAATACCTAGTAAATGCAAATCATGTAATGTAAACTATGTTTGCAAAGGAGGCTGCTTTGCACGCAGATATCTTCTAAAAAAGGAAAATATACCAGATATACTGTGTCCTCTCTCAATAAATTGTTGATCCCGCACTCTGCAGCAAATAATATTAGTACCGAGTTTACGCGGCAAGCGAGATAGCAGCTCATAGAGCAAATGACTGGTAGAATTTCTGTTAATAGTATGTTATTGAAGTACTTATCTGCTTAACCTACATGTTATACTACTAGAGTTAATTACTTAAATTTTAGTTGTTTTATTTCGTGTGAATAAAGATGCTGACTTGACTGAATAATGGGCTATTTTTGACCTAAAGATTCGTACATACTCATAAATATTTTTACTTAATTCTAAGATAACTGGGAGAAAAGAATAAATTCTCAGTTTTCATTATAGATAGTGGATGAGATTTTTCGAGAAATCTATTGAAGTAGTTAACCTGTATAAGTTCTATGATTATCCTATTGTTTCTAAGCTACCTGGTCCTTATAACTTGCCTTCAGCTATAGTTAAGTATATTTTTGAAAAAAGCCGCGGGAGATATGTTACGGCTTTGAGCGGTGTTAGTTTTACTGTAGACAAAGAGGACTGCGTACTTGTGCTGGGCCCGAATGGATCTGGTAAAACTACGTTACTTAAAATCTTAGCCGGACTCATGCTACCTTCCAGAGGTAGAAGATTTTAGGCAGAAGACTCGAAGAAGATCTATCTTTTGTGAGAAGTAAAGTATCGTTGATTTCTAGCTTAACTACAGGATGCGCTCTTTTCGACCCGTTTATCTCTGTTGAACAGAATCTTTCACTTATAGCAGATCTTCTAAAGATAAACTTTGACAAAATTCTTAGGTTCGCTGAACTGCTTGAGATAGACGATTACTTTGAGTACAAGTTTGGAGCTCTTTCAACAGGACTAGCTGCTAGAGTAGTGCTGGCTCTAAATTTAGCTAAGTCTTCTGAAATCTATCTTTTTGATGAGCCTGCTGAAGCACTCTCACCTGAGGGAAGAGAGCTCTTTAAGAGAATTCTCTCAGAGCTTAAGCGAGAAGGTAAAACAATAGTCTATGCTACTCACCATCCTGTAGAGCTAGCTGATATATTCAATAAGGTGCTTGTCTTGGTCAGTGGGAGAATAGTCTTTCGCGGAACAATAGAAGAGTTTCTTTCTGAAGCCTTTAGAGGTAGGAATGCCTGTATAGAAGTAGAGTTCCGTAAGAAGATAGGGGCAGAGGATCTAGAGAAAATAAGTCTGCCTGAAGTGGAGTATACTAGAGATTTTTTAAGATTATATGTTAATATATTTGAGGCTCATATATACTTGAGTAAACTTTTATCTCGAATAAAAGTAGACTACATTAAGTCAATTAAAGTTGTTCCTCGAAGCCTTGAGGAGGCTTACTTAATTTATGTTAAGAGGCGGTGATATGATGAATAAGATTTTGGTTAATATTAAAATGCTTGCTAATTTAATTAAAGTTGTAGGTAGGAGACATTTTGTAACAAAATACGCTTATTTTATCTGGGTTTTTCCTTTTGAAGCAGTAGAACTCGTAGTCGATCTTTTTCTATGGTTTTTCTTCATGCAGGCTCTGGGAGGAGGCTCTGTCTTCAAAGCTAGGTATAGTGCTGACCCTATAGCTTATCTTATCACCGGCATAATTGCCATTAGATTCTTGAACTACAATGTCGGTAACATATACTTTGTAGTCAGAAATCTCTACTACTCAGGGTACATGACAGCTGTTCAGAGACTGAGCATAGCAGACTACTTGTCGTTAAATAATATTAGCATAGGTCTCTGGGTTTTAGCGCAGATCACATGGGATTATATAAGAATCTCCATTATCTCCCTACTTTACTTAACTGTAGGCTATATTGCTTTAGGAACAACATACTACTTGACCTTAAGTAGCATTATTCACTCTCTTTTAGCATTTACTTTGGGTATTATAGCTACAGCGGGACTCGGCTTGATCTCAGCTAGCATTTACCTTTATACGGGAGTCCATAGAGGAACAGAACCTATTCAATGGACTACGAAAATTTTATCGAAAATAGCTTCTGGTCTCTATTTTCCAATAGACGTTCTCCCTAAAACACTTCAGTATTTCTCGCTTCTTCTCCCTCATACCTATACTCTTAAAGTAATCCGAAGAGCACTTTTAATGAACATGACTACGAGTACGCTTCTACCCGATCTCTGTATTTTATCAGTGCAGGCAGCAATTCTGGCTCCGCTAGGCTATATCTTCTTTAGTCGTGCGCTGTTCAGACGTATAAAACTTGGACCAAGACTATAAGAAAGAAACTAGGTTCAATTTAAATAATCGTCAAATAGGTAATTAATTAAATGTATCTAGGACACGTCGTCAAATACCCTGGCTTCAAGGAAACTGCGGAAGAACTTCACTTAGACCCCGATACACTTACAACGCACTGTGTTATCGTGGGTATGACTGGTTCTGGTAAAACAGGCTTAGCTACCGTTCTTCTCGAAGAAGCCTTGATTCATGGAGTGCCAGTAGCAGTGATTGATCCTAAGGGAGATGCTGTAAACATAGCTTTAAGACTCAGGACTCCAGAGGAGTACTTAAAGTGGATTGAAGCAGAGGAAGCCGTTCGATCAGGCATGCTTCCAGAGGAATATGCTCGTGAAGTTTTTGAAAAGCACGAAGAATCTTTAAGGAAATATGATTTAATTGACAGAAGAGAGAAACTTTTTGAAGAAAGCGAAGTCATAGTGGTCACTCCTGGCAGTACTGCTGGTATTCCTTTATCGCTTCTCTCCGAGCTGACTCCTCCCGACACATTGAATTGGAAAGAACACGAGGAAGTACTCTTGAATAAAATTAAGGTGACTGTCTCAGCTCTCCTGGAGTTAGCTGGACGCCCTAGCGATCCTTTGAAGAGCTACGAGCATGTGTTGATATCGAGTATAGTTGAGTACTGCTGGAGGAGAAAAGAGCCGCTAGACTACTCAAAGCTCCTCTCCTATATCATAGACCCTCCTTTAGATAGAATCGGTGCCCTTGAAGTAGACGCCTTTATACCCGTGAGTGAGCGCAAAAAGCTCGCAAGAGACTTAAACAGAGTCTTAGCTTCACCTGGCTTCAGGACATGGTTTACTGGAGTTCCACTAGACTTCGATAAACTGTTCTGGAGTCCCGAGGGAAAGCCTAGAGCAGTGGTCTTCTATTTAGCGCATCTTGGGCCGTCTGAAAGAATGTTTGCTGTAACGCTGATACTAGAAGCCTTATACTCCTGGATGTTTACGCGACCCGGCTCCTCTAAGCTGAGATATCTCCTCTACTTCGATGAAGTCTACGGTTATCTTCCTCCTTATCCCCGTAATCCTCCCTCTAAGACACCTCTCTTAATGTTGCTCAAGCAGGCTAGAGCCTTTGGTCTAGGACTAGTTCTCGCCACTCAGAATCCTGTGGACTTAGATTATAAGGCCTTGACTAACGCAGGCTTATGGATTATCGGTAGGCTTCAGACAGAAAACGATAAGAGAAGAGTACTAGAGGGACTTAAACTTGCTTCTAGTGGAGGCTTTGATGAAAAAGAACTTTCGACAATAATATCACTGCTCGGCAGGCGTATCTTTCTCCTATACGACGCTAAGAAAAATAGAAATATTCTATTTAAAACAAGATGGGCTATATCGTATTTAAGAGGCCCGCTGACTCTCAACGAAATATCTAGGCTAGGCTTAAAGCCGAGACTTAAAGTAAGGCGGCCTCTCCTCAAGCCCAGCAAAACGACTTTAATACACACATTTCCCGAAGACCTTGAAGTATACTATCTACCACCTAAGTTCCCTTTAAGAGAATTTAAGCCAGTATACTATCCTGCTCTCTACATTGAAGCCAAAATAGAAGTAGTCAGAAAAAGACCTCCAGTAGACTACTCTAAAACAGTAAAGTATCTCTGTGAGGCATGCGAGAACCCTGTCTTGGAAGAGAGCAAAGCCTACGGGCTTACTCTAAGTGACTTGAAAAGAGAAGAGCTGAAGACAGATAGAGATCCACGATTTTCTTTCGCAGAACTATCACCCAAGTTCTTTAAGAAGTCTTTCATAAAGTCTCTTCAACAGCTAGTCAAAAACCACGTAGCAGAAAACAATATCCTCGTAGTCTACACAGCTCTAGGAGGAAAATATGTTTCAGAAGTTAACGAGAGCCTAGAATCATTCAGAAGAAGAGTAGGCAGTATTTTATGGAAAGAGATAGAGCTGAAAATAGCTAGCGTTAAAGAATACTATCTAAAACAGTTAAGAAGTATTGAAAGTAAGATAGCTTATGAGCAAGAGGTATTAAAGCGTCTAGAAAAAGAACTCAGCACTATTAAGCGAGAAAAGGCGGTAGATACTCTAATCACTACAATGTATCTTTTAGCAGGAAAGAAGAGAAAGAAAAGAGGTAAACAAGACTTTAAGAAAACTATACGACAGCTAGAGAGAAAAATAGCGTTATCTAAAGCGAGATTAAGCAAGCTTGAAACAGAGCGTAAAATCCTGTACTCAGAACTAGAGACAAGAATAAAGAAACTTCAAAAAGAATATGAGCTAAAGCTATCTCAAATCAAAGAATATAGAATTAAACCTAGGAAAAAAGAAATTACTATAGAAAAACTATGCATAATATGGATTCCAATAGCCTGCGACAATGAAAATAAACCTATACTCAACCTCTACAACGGAAAATATATGCTGTAGATTCGCTAAATTATCACTTAACCATATTTCGATAAAATGCAGTAAGCCCTTTAGTAAAATCTAAGTACCTGGGACACCTTATATCTTATACCAAAA